>DATJLX010000190.1:0-5697 GCA_035509135.1 Methylocella sp. | reverse complement strand
GCAGAATGCCGGAAATCACGGTCCGATCGTCTACGCGCGGTTTTCCCGGCTTGCCGCGAAGCAGATGGGGCTGCAGCGCCTTCCATGCCTCTTCCGACAGCCAGAACAAACGGCCTGAAAGAGCGGCCCGAAATAAAGCGCAGCGACTGCCCCAGCCGCATAATATTAAGACCACAATATGGAACCAAATGCGGGGCCTGACCGGCGGCTCCCGGATTGCATAGCAATGAGGCGAGGCTTGAAATCAATGATTGCATTGATTATAATGCAATCATGAGCAGCATCACGATCCGCAACCTCGATCCAGCCCTTAAGGAGCGTCTGCGCATTCGCGCGGCGGAGCGTGGACATTCGATGGAAGCCGAGGCGCGGCAAATTCTCCGGTCGGCCTTGACTGGTGCGGAGCGTCCGAGAGCTCCTAATCTTTACGAACGCGTCCGGGCGCGGTTTGCCCCCTTGGACGGGGTGGATCTCGAATTGCCTCCGCGCGAACCCGCGCGCGAGCCGCCCCGCTTCGATCGATGATCTTCCTTGATGTTCGTTCTAGATACCAACGTCCTCTCCTCCATGATGGCTCCAACGCCGGCGCCGGAGATGGTGGCTTTTGTAAGCGGGCAGCCAGAAGAACTGCTATTCACTGCCTCCGTCTGTCAGGCGGAGATCCTATCAGGCATTGCTGTCTTGCCTGAAGGCCGCCGCCGTGCCGGTCTTGAAACCGCCGCGCGGGCCATGTTCCTGGAGGATTTCGCCGGGCGCGTGCTTCCCTTCGACGAAGAAGCGGCTGTCGCCTATGCAGATATATACGCGGCTCGCAGGCGGGCCGGCCGGCCGGCGGCAACCGCCGATCTCATGATCGCCGCCATTGCCTTTTGCCGGAAGGCAAGCGTCGTCACCAGGAACAGTGCGGATTTCGAGTCATGCCGTGTCACGGTCATCAATCCGTGGAGCAACAGTTTCAATCGATGATATTTTTGGCCGGGCAGAGGCATCACCCCTTCTCCTTGAGGAGCCGGCCCTTTTCACGGCTCCAGTCGCGCGCTTTTTCCGTCTCGCGCTTATGGTGCAATTGCTTGCCACGGGCGAGCGCGATCTCGATTTTTGCCCGGCCTTTCTCGTTGAAGTAGATTTTGAGCGGCACGATCGTCATGCCCTGCCGCTAGGTGCCTTGCGAGAGTTTGGCGATCTCGCGCGATTTCAACAACAGCTTGCGCGGCCGTTTCGGCTCATGGTTGAAGCGGTTGGCCTGCAAATATTCCGGGATATTCGCATTGACGAGAAAAATCTCGCCAGCCCGATCGACGCTCGCATAGCTTTCCGCGATAGTGGCCTTGCCGGTGCGCAGCGATTTCACCTCGGTGCCGGTCAGCATCAGGCACAGGGCGATTACGCCAGTGTCAGCGATTACGTCCGCGATCTTGTCCGCTGCGACCGCGACCGCCGCGAGCAGGAGCTGACCTTGGACGAGCTGCGGAAAAAGCTGGCCTCTTCCAGAGACAGCGGCGTCAACACTCGCACCGTCGATGAAATCTTCGCCGAAGCGCGAGAAATCGCCAAGGGGCGCGGGCTTCTGCATGAGTGAATATCGGCTCACAAAAGACAGACGAGTTGGGTGTAGATCGGCTGATGCCTTGCGCCAGGATCAACCCCTGAGAAGTGCGTGGAGCAAGCTCTCTCCAGTCGCCCGCTTCCATTGCGTCCGCTGCGCGGACCGCTTCGCCCGCCATGGGAACCTCGGGCTTCCCTTCGCTCACCCTTCGAGACACCCTTCAGGCTTCCTCAGGACGAGCGCCCGCCCCCTGCCCTATTGCTTGAAGGTGTTGCAGCTATCGATTTCGCCCGATTTCAGGCCGGTGCTCAACCATTGGACGCGCTGCGCGGCTGAGCCGTGGGTAAAGGAATCGGGCACGGCGACACCGCGGGATTGTTGCTGCAAGCGGTCGTCGCCGATCGCCTGGGCGGTGGCGACCGCCGATTCGAGATCGCCTTTCTCAAGGAACTGCTGGCTGCGCTCCTGATTGGCAGCCCAGACGCCAGCAAGGCAATCGGCCATGAGCTCGACCCGGACCGACAATTGATTGGCGGCGGTCTCATTGCCCATGCCCGCGGCACGCTGCTGCGCCGCCTGGACCTTCGGCAGAATGCCGAGGAGATTTTGGACGTGATGGCCGACTTCATGGGCGATGACATAGGCGTAGGCGAAATCACCGCCGCCGCCGAGACGCCGTTTCATGTCCTGGAAAAAAGCCGTGTCGAGATAGACCTTTTGGTCCCTCGGACAATAGAAGGGCCCCATCGCCGACTGGGCCCCGCCGCAGGCGGACGCCGTGCGGCCGCTATAAAGAACGAGTTTCGGCTTGATATAGGCAACGCCCTTCTGCTCCGGCAGAACTTGCGACCAGACCGTCTCGGTCGAGGCGAGGACAGCGGCGACGAATTGGCCGGTGTCGTCGGAGGGCGTCCCGGTCTGCCCCGGCTGCGTCGCCGTGGTTTCCGACGGGCGCATCTTGTTGACCATTTCGGCGCCGCCGATCAGAAGCCTGGGATCGATGCCAAGCGCCCAGCCGAGGAGGCCGAGAACGATCACCGTTCCGATGCCGAGACCGCCTTTGCCGACGGGGATGCCACTTTGCCCGCGCCGGTCCTCGACATTGGCTGAACGGCCAAGATCCTGCCATCTCATGAGCGACCCCTACATGGTTGGTGATACCTGCGCATTGGTGCGGCAGGATTTCCAAAGCTCCTCAAAAAGCGGCAAGTCAAGAGCGGGGGGATCGCCACCGCTTAGCCGCCAGTAACGCTCATGTGGCGGGCGACGGCGGGCCGCGCGGGCTCGCGGCCGATGACGAAATCATGGCCCTTGGGCTTGCGGGCGATGGCGGCGTCGAGCGTATCGTCCAAGAGTTCGTCACTCCGCGAGGCGCGCAGCGGAGCCCGCAGATCGGCGGCGTCATTCTGGCCAAGGCACATATAGAGCGTTCCGGTGCAGGTCACCCGCACGCGATTGCAGTTCTCGCAAAAATTATGGGTGAGCGGCGTGATGAAGCCGAGGCGTCCGCCGGTTTCCGCCACCTGCACGTAACGGGCGGGACCGCCGGTCTTGTAACCCGTCTCGCGCAAGGTGAACCGCTCCTTGAGCCGCGCCTCGACGCGATTCAAGGGCAGGAACTGATCGGCGCGCGCCGCCTCGATCGCGCCGAGCGGCATCACCTCGATCAAGGTGAGATCGAGCCCGCGCCCATGCGCCCATTCGAGCATCGGCACGATCTCGCTTTCATTCATGCCTTTGAGCGCGACCATGTTGATCTTGACCGACAAGCCCGCCGCTTGCGCCGCGTCGATCCCGGCCAGTGTCTCGGCGTGCTCGCCCCAGCGGGTGATCGCCTTATATTTGACCGGGTCGAGCGTATCGAGCGACACATTGATGCGGCGCACACCCGCATCCGCCAGCGCCCTCGCATACCGCGCGAGCTGCGAGCCATTTGTCGTGAGGGTCAATTCATCAAGAGCGCCGGATTCGACATGGCGGCCGAGCGCGTGAAACAATTGCATGATGTTTCGCCGCACCAAGGGCTCGCCGCCAGTGATCCGAATCTTGCGGACGCCGCGGCGGGCGAAAGCGGTGCACAGGCGGTTGAGCTCCTCGAGGCTAAGCAAATCGCGTTTTGGCAGGAAATTCATGTCTTCCGACATGCAATAGACACAGCGCATGTCGCAGCGGTCGGTCACCGAGACGCGAACATAGGTGATCTTGCGCCGGAACGGATCGACAAGCGGCGCTGCAACCTTGGGGACGGCCGTGAGGGTGGGCGCCAAGTCATAGGCCGCATGCGGAAGGGGCGTAAAAAGGCTCATGGTTTGACATTTACCTGGACGGCTGCCGGAATTCCACGGAAATGATACATAGTGCCATGCGTGGGAAAATGCGATTCCCCCCGCGCTGTCCTTGGGGCGGATTTCGCTGGGAAGATATTGCGGATGCGCGAAGACATAAGCTGAAGGCAGAGGCAAGGCAAGACGATGGACGAAAATCCAAAAGACCCGTGGCCGAGCGAGATCCGGCTGACCGAGAATGGCCGCGTCCTGCGGGTCAGCTTCGAGAATGGCGAAAGTTACGATCTGTCCGCCGAATATTTGCGGGTCATGAGCCCCAGCGCGGAACTCCAGGGCCACCGGCCGGAGGAGCACGTCACCCTGGGCGGCAAGCGTCAATGCGGGATCACCGGTGTCGAGCCTGTCGGCACTTATGCGGTGCGGCTCATTTTCGATGATCTGCATGCGACCGGAATCTTCACCTGGAGCTATCTTTATGAGCTCGGCACCCATTATCGCGAAAAATGGGCATCCTACGAGGCGGAGCTCAAAACCAAGGGGCTCAGCCGCGACAAGGCCGGGCAGGCATGATCAGCGCAACACGACCACGCGGGTTCCAACACGCACCCGTTCATAAAGATCCTCGATATCCTCATTGGTCATGCGGATACAGCCCGACGAAACCGCCTGGCCGATGGTCTGCGGTTCGTTGGAGCCATGGATGCGGTAAAGGGTGCGCCCAAGATACATGGCGCGCGCACCGAGTGGATTGTCCGGGCCGCCGGGCAGGAAATGCGGCAGGTCAGGGCGCCTGCGCAGCATCTCGATGGGGGGCCGCCATGACGGCCATATGCGTTTCATCGACACCCTTTTGGTGCCGCCCCATTCAAAGCCAGGGCGGCCGACCCCTATGCCATATTTGATCGCCTGGTTGCCCGGCAAAATATAATAAAGCCGGCGTTCCTCCGTCGAGACGACAATGGTGCCGGCCGGATAGGAGCCCGTGTAGGCGATCTGCTCGCGCGGCGGCGGCGCGGCACGCGGGCGAACCTCCATGTCGGCGAGCGCCTGCCCGGACATTTGCTGATTGTCATTGGCGCGCACGGTCGCGGCGCTCGCGGCAAGCAAAAGCAAGGCCGCACCACCGGCCCCGGTGAGAAAGTGACCGCGCATCGTCCGTCTCAAGCAGCGAAAAGACTTGCGTTATGCAAATCGGAAGCGTGATGCTGCTTCGTATTATATACTCGGGCCGCAGCGCCTTTCTGGCAAGGGGCGCGAGCATGAAGCCAAAAAGTTGCCGATTTTTTGGAACCAAGTTCTCGCCGCCATCGCGGCGATGACGCCGAGGTCCATCATGCCCTTCTCGCTGCCCTTATCGGCCGCCATTTTCTTGACCATCTGGTTCACCGTTCTATTCGCGGTGCTTCCTTTTGGCGTCCGTTCCCAGCATGAAGCCGGCGAGATCGTTCCTGGGACCGATCCTGGCGCACCCGTGTCGCCGCGGCTTCTCGCCAAAGCCCTTTGGACGACTTTGATATCGGCCGCCATCTTCGCCGCGCTCGCCGCATACGCCGCTTACAGCCGTTGACCCGGCTTTCTATTGACCCTTTGCCATGATGAGGCTACTCCAGCCTCACTCCTCGCTTGGTTGGGCCTTGGGAGCGCGTAGCTCAGTCGGTAGAGCATCTGACTTTTAATCAGGAGGTCATGGGTTCGAATCCCATCGCGCTCACCAAAGAAATCACTGTCCAGCCCGGACACATAGGTAACGGAACGTACCTAAGACATGGGTGACAACCTTGGGCCGAAGGGGTTGTCGATTGGTTGCAAGGTTTTCTGCTCGAGGTCGATATATCCGAGATCGTAGTGCATGAAGCTGACGAGCCG
>DATJLX010000189.1:0-8023 GCA_035509135.1 Methylocella sp. | reverse complement strand
TATGAGAGAATTTGCTGCCCCGTTCGGTCACGAAGCCACGTACTTGATTAAGTTCGAGGCGTGCGGTGACCGAGGGTAATAGCTCTTCCGCGACGACGATGGAGCCGCCGGGAATTTCCGTGCATTCTGTCCCGCGCTCCTGGAGCAGCGCCTCGAGCACGCGGCGCGCGACATCACGAAGGTCAGCCGCGCGCTCGCGAAGGTAGGAGTCGGCAACGGTATCAAATGCGTTGGTGTAACGCTCGACCACCCGGGAAAGAGCCGCCTCTGCGTTTACCTGTTGCTCCCGAATAACCGCACGCACCTTTTGCTTGATTGATGGGTCTCGCAGTACCAAAGCTTGCGCCGTGAAGATGTCGCTCTCGCGCGAACCGATGCGCTCCTGCACAGAACGCTTGAGCGCGAGGAGTTCCCGTTCGGTTTTGTCGAGCGCCGCTTCGAAACGCGCGACCTCAGCCTCTCTTGACTATGTTGTATCGCTCGACGGATCGTCTCTGTCGTTGTGGCGCAGCCGTGCAGAACTTGTCCCATAGCGCATCCTTTGATTCGTGCGATAAGAATGCACCATCAAAGCCTGGGATCAAACATCTAGCTCATCGACTGAGAGGAGATTTAACGAACAATAATATGATCCTTTATGTCAGCTTTGATTTTTCCCTATCTGCGGGAGCAAAGCTTCAGACGAAAGGGACAGAGCAACCATCGTTTGAGCTTGCCTATAAAATCACGTATTCAATTTGAATTCATTCGATCGGATTGCCGGGAGCGCTGCAGGAATGTCGGAGATCAGACTCAAAATGCCGCGCGGCACATTGGCTCAAATGGCGGAGACATTACGGCGTTTGGAATCAGCCGTGTTCGGCAAAAAGGCATCACGCATTGATAGCCAATCACGTCCAAAATTCGATACCTTGACATTGCACACGAAGGACATCGAGAATCTGGCCTTGAATGTGAAATTTTTCGGCTATGAGCTCGCCCGACAGCTCGCCGACACCTTGCCCGTCCGAAATGGGCTTACAGCATCCCATATTGGCCTCACCTGCAAACCTTCCACGCAACATGATATTGCCAGCGATTGGGTTGCTTTTTGGTGCGCCGAGCTGAAGATTCCGCTTGTTTTCCATCGCAAACTCTGGGAACTCGCCTATGTCTTGCAGGCCATTCATGAAAATGGCCTTTTGCGGGCTGGCATGCGCGGCCTCGGTTTCGGTTGCGGGCAGGAGCCTTTGCCAAGCTATTTCGCTTCGCACAATGTGTCGATCATGATGACCGATCTGCCGCCGGATGACAGGGCGTCATTCGGCTGGGCTGCTACCGGACAACACGCCGCAACTCTCGAACGCGGGTTTCAAACTCATCTTGTGGAACGCGCGCAATTCGAACGCCATGTCAGTCTGCGCCATGTCGACATGAATGAGATTCCTTCCGATCTCCGCGACTATGATTTCTGTTGGTCGATTTGTGCGCTCGAACATCTCGGCTCGATCGAAAAGGGCCTCGCTTTCATCGAAAATGCCATGGAGACACTGCGCCCGGGCGGCCTTGCTGTGCATACCACCGAATTCAACTTTCTCAACGACGAGGAGACCATCGACAATTGGCCGACGGTCTTGTTTCAACGCCAGCATTTCGTCGAAATCGCAGCACGACTGCGTGATCGAGGTCACAAGGTCGCCGAGCTAGACTTTGACGTCGGCCACGAGCCACTCGACAAGTTCATCGATATTCCGCCTTTCGCGTTTAGCTGGAACGAAAACATGCGCCAAACTTGGGGGCTGCGTTCGGACCATATCAAGGTCTCCGTCGACGGATTTGCTTCGACTTGTTTTGGGATTATCGCAGTCAAAGGCGGTTGAGCCAACGCCGTGCAGGTTCCGATGCCAGCGCTTTCACAGCGCCTGCAACGGTTCATGAATGTCAAAATTCTTGACTGAAATACAGCAGCCAATCTTCCAACGAAGAGCGCTCGAGAATCTCGGCCGCGGTCACAGACTCGAGGTCCCCTGAGAAATTCAGCGCGTGCATCCGGGGATAGGCCTGCATCAAGGTCTCCAGAAAAGCCGCAGGATCCGTGTAGCGGTGGGCATTGAATTCAAGCAAGAGATTCGGACGCAAACGCGCGATCGTCTCCCGCATTCCTTCGATAATCACCCTCTCGGCACCCTCGGCATCAATTTTCACCAAATCAAGCCGTGGGAGATCGCGGGTCAATGCGTCGACGCTGACGGCGGGAACGTGCATGGCGCCCTCAAAAGGCACGGCGATGATGGCGGCATTCTTGGGCTCGTTCTCCGGAACAAACATGGCGACCATCGATGTTTCTGGCCCGGCCGCCGCCGCGGTGACGATCCGCACCCTCTCGGCCATTCCGTTCAAGCTGACCGTCTTTTTTAAAAGCTCATTGGTCTGCGGGACCGGCTCGACGGCAATGACTTGTCCGGCAGGGCCCACCGCGTCGCCAAGCAAGAGAGTATAGTAACCAAGATTGGCGCCGATATCCATCACCGTCATGCCGGGCAGGACAGTGCGCGCAAAAAATAAAGTCAGCCAGATTTCCCAATACCCATCCAGCATCACATGGTAGCTGAAGCCGAGATCCCGCGTCGAGAGGAGCATCTTCGATCGCCCGAGAACACGGCAGAGAACCGTATCATTTCCAAGATAGATCGCTTTGGCCCGCGCGCGGATGGCGACCTCGGCTTCGGAGCGAGTCATCGTGGCAAGCTTGTCGACGGTAAGTTCGTCCAAAGGTAGCGGCCTCCGATGCCCGCGCTTGAGCGCTTCAAGCGCTGGCGCTCATGGTTCTCCATGGGCTCTTTTTTGCCCGATCCTATCCAGAAAGTCTCCCACTTTTATGCAGATCATGCTGGCCGCGCCAACGACGCCTTCCACATGATCTTGCGTCATCTGGCGGCGTGCCTACCCGTCGCCGCCCGAGACGGTGCCTCAGGCCCGTCACTGGCAGCCCCCTTGAGACTGCCTTGCCACCTCTTTATATCTCTCCGGATAACGATAAAAAACCGCTGCTATCCGGCCGCGGCATAGGGAGGACACCATGAGTGAGCCAAAGAAAACGCCATACCAGGGGATACCGGTTGGCCGAATGCTCGTCATCCTTTGCGTCTTTGGCGTCTTGGGTCTCGGCCTCTACGGGGGGCGGGAGCTCATCCATATGGTCAAACTGACGAACTTCCCCATAACCGGGGAATGGCAAGCCAGTGGCAAGCCGTGGCGTATTGAGTTTCGCGCGGACAAGACCCTTGTGAGTGCGCAACTGGGCGATTCGCAAGCCCCGGCACCGGAAACAGGCACGTATAAAGTGGATTATTTCGGCAATTTATGGGTCATGCTGAAAAGCGGCAGAACCTATTCGGCGGCCTTGGCGCCCATCGCGGGGGAATTGACGCCCCCGACCCCCAACCGTTTTGATCTCATCGATACCACCACCGATAACGTGACCGTGTTCGAAAGAGTGCTGCCGGAAAAGCCAAAGGCGCCTTGACCCATGACCGGCTAGACCATGATTTTTTATTTTGAATGGCTCACGGTCTTCATCTCTCTCTTCCCGTTTGACGATCCCACCCGGCCGGGCAAGCGCTCTTGCCGGGGCGAGGTCAGGCCAAGACGCGCCTACTCGCGGACGATCCGTGGAGCAAAATGGGTGCGCACCGGCACCGCAAGACTTTGCCTTCGCTCGGCGATGGCTTGACGCACCTGGTTAAAGGCCAAATTCAAGGCGCCCATCCGATTGACACTCAAGACATGAACTGCGGCAGGGGCCAGGGCCAGGGCCAAAAGCTCATCGGCTTCCGTCTCACAATCATCGAGCAAGCCGGCGTGCTCGGCGCCGCGCGCCGCCTTGGTGATTGCGATCAGCCGGTGCAAAATTTTGTCGGCGTCCGATGTGTTGGCGCGGGTAAACCTAGCCGCGATTGCCGCGAGCACCGTGCCGAGCACGCTCAAACACATCGCGCCGATGTAGAAAGCGTCGCTGTATTTGTCGAAAAAGCTTTGTTCCTCATCATCGAGAAAGGCCAGCGCGCCTGGATGCACCGGGAGAGCGGCACCCTTGTCGGCGGGCGGCGCTTCAATCCGGTTCGCGATCGGAATCCGCGCCGCGATGGCTGGCCGCGCCGCCAGCATGAGCCGCGTCACCTCACCAGCGGTTTCGTTGCTGAGGTCGTTGCGCGCGACCAGTCTTGTGCTTACTCCAAGCGTGTTGAAGTCCACCGCCGGTTTCGGCTGGGAGCCGCCGAAGGCGCCCCGCACGACTTCAAGCCCTTCGAAAGCGGGCGACCGTTCGGCGATCGCCTTGGCTTCCTCGATAGGAAGGAAGACCGGTTGGCCGTGCCCGGCCGCGGTGACGACGTTGACCGCCTCGGTCAGGCCATCAGAGCCAGGCACGCCAACTGCAAAAACCGCCTCGATTTCCTTGCGTTCGATTGCCCGCGCGAGGTCCGCGACGCCGACCGACACACGTTTTACGGACGCCGGAGGAATGTCATATTGGGCAAGCGCTGCGTTCAGAAGAAGTTGATTGTCCGCCTTTCCGGCTGGCACGGTTTGCAAAATGCCAATCCTATGCCCGCGCAGATCCTCGATCGTATGCAACGAGGTCTGGGCTGGCGCGAACAACACCGCAGCATTCCGGCGCATGATCAAAACGGTTTGGCCACTTGGCGGCATCGAAATATCGCTGCGCACAATCGAAAGTTCGGCGTGGCCCTCCTCAAGCGCACGCGACGCTTCAGCGAAACTGTCGGCCGCGATCAATTTCAGACGAATGCTTTCCCGGCCTTCGGCAAAGCCGAGGGCCGCTGCCGCCAGGATCACCTGGTCGTCGCTGTCGCGCGGAACCGCGACGCGCAAAACGCTCGGGCGTTCAAGGTAATAGATGCCCGAGGCGACGGCGGCGGCAAGAACTAGGCTTCCGATAATCGTTCCGAATATGAGAAGGCGCATTCAATTCTCTCCGGCTGATCCAGTTGCACGGCCATTCTCAGCTCGTCTCCAGGGCAACATATATTCCTCTGCTGGATCATATCAAAAAAAGAGTTGATTGGCTTATCTGGTCAGGATTGGATGAGGCATATGCTCGATCTTTGAATTTGAGCGAACAGCAATCCCCAGCCGCCGCTCACAACTTTGCTTCAAGTTTGACTGGCATTCGCGGCAAAGACATGGCGCCCGAGAAGGCTTGACCCATGAGTATGACACAGGGGCCAGACGGTTCCGCCACGGCGACCTGGGCCGCGATTGTCCCGATTGTGCCAAAAATACGGCTTTCGTCAGGACAGGTCGCGCGCTCGACCAGGATTGCCGGAGTCAAAGGGTCCATGCCATTGGCGAGCAAAAGACCGGCCAAGGGCTCGAGCGTTTTTACGCCCATGTATACGACGGTCGATGCCCGCGGATCGCAAAGCGCCCGCCAATCAATGTCTTCTGGAAGCTGACCGTTATGCGCATGGGCGGTGATGAATTGCAGCCTTCTGGCTTTTTCGCGCTCGGTCAAGGAAAGCTGCAGCACGGCCGCGGCGCCAAGCGCGGCGGTGACGCCGGGAATGACCTCAACCGGAATGCTCGCCGCCCGCAAGGCCGCGATTTCCTCATTGGCGCGTCCGAAAATCATGGGATCGCCGCCCTTGAGTCGGACCACGCGCTTGCCTTGCGCCGCCAGCGTGACCAGCCATGAGACAATGTGGTCCTGCCTGCAGGAAGGCTTATAACCACGCTTGCCGACAGGAATTTTTTCCGCCTCCCGCCGCGCCATTTCGACAATGACTGGCGCCACAAGATCGTCGTACAAGACGACATCGGCGGATTGGAGCGCGCGCAAGGCCTTGAGGGTCAGAAGCTCGGGATCGCCAGGACCCGCACCGACAAGGGCTACCGATCCTTGCGCTGCCAAGGCCTGGGGCGCTTGTGTTCCCTCCCCTGCCTCGAGGAGCAGGGCGGTCAGATCGGCTTCCCGCGGGGCGCGCCTCGCCGCTAGCGCCTTGCCGCTGAACAGCTCCCAAAAACGGAGGCGTGTTTCCAAGGGTGTGCCGAGCGCCTTAAGCTTGTCGCGCCAATCCTTCGCAATTTGCGCCCAAAGCTTGATCTCGCGCGGCAGCAGGGCTTCAAAGCGGCCGCGCAGGGCCTGCGCCAGTTTGGGGGCGCCGCCACCGGTTGAGATGCCGACGACGAGGGGCGCACGATCGACGATCGCGCCAAACTGAAAATCCGAAAATCCTGGCTTGTCGACAATATTGATCGATACACCCGCGGCGCCCGCGGCAGCCTGTAGCCACGCTGCTTCAGCGGCTCCCTCCGCTTCGGCGATGGCAAGCGCGGCGCCACGAAAATCCTCAGGCTCGATCCGGCGCGAAACAAGGACGAGGGCGGGGCAGCGTCTTACCAGCGCCACAAGTCCAGGGCAAGGATCGGGACTGAACACTTCAAGCTTGGCTCCCGCCGCCTGGCAAAGCTCGGCCTTCCAGAGAATGGCATGGGAGCCGCCAGCGAGAACCACGCGTTTGCCGGAAAGAGCAAAAAAAACCGGCAGACAGGCAAGCTCCCGCGTTATAAGGCCGCGATCCTCTTCCGCTTCGCTTCGGGTTGAAGAAAACTCGTCCATTCGTGCATTTTGTCCCGTGGGAGAAACTTAGAGCACGATCCCAAAAAATTTGCAGGTTTTTTGGATCAGACCGTGCAAAAAAACGGTGAGACCATGAGCGTTTCAACTTAAAGCAAGAATAGTCCCGCGCTGGCAACGCTGACTTTGGTTCGCCTTGCGGCGCCCGCGGGCTTGTCCATGAGGGCCATCGGGAAGCATACGTTTTGGCCCAGGAGCTTTCCAGCCGAACCGTAAGAGCGATGACGCAGGCCCTGCGATCGTCAGCCCATCTCTAAAAGGGATCCTATATGGTTTTCTTAACCGCTCATTGGTACCACGCCGCGATGGAGCGGCGGCGCCTTGTTGCCGGCCAAGGCAAGAAACGCGTCCGCCTCAACTCTTCTGGGGAAGGTCTCAAGAGCAGCCTTGGCTTGGCAGTTCTTTTCACCATTCTTTGCTTAGCCCCGCCGCCTCTCCTCGCCGGAAACAGCGTCTTCGTCCCGAGCTTTTGGGACCCGCACAATCACCTGGCAAAGCCGGATTTCAGCGGTCTCCGCAGCCTGCGTTTCCTGACCGAAGACGATTACCCGCCGTTCCATTTTGCGTTACCGGACGGAACGCTCGCAGGTTTCGACGTCGATCTCGCGCGGGCCATTTGCGAGGAACTGAAAATTACCTGCACGATCCAGGCACGCCGTTACGACACGTTGATCGGCGCGCTGAATGACGATCAAGGCGACGCGCTCATGGCGGCGATCCGCATCGATCCGCAAACACGCGCGACGCTCGATTTTGCCGGCCCATATTATATCACTCCGGCCCGTTTCGTCGCCTTGACCGCTGTGTCCGCGGAGCCCGCAACACCTGAAAGCCTGCGCGGAAAAACCGTCGGCGTGCAGGCAAAAAGCGCGCATGAAGCCTATCTCGAAACCTTTTTTCCGGAGACGGTCCGCAAACCCTATGACTCTCAAAAGCAGCTGCGCGATGCCCTCGTGAATGGCGAAATCGACACGATTTTCGGGGATGGAATATCGCTCAGCCTATGGCTCGATAGTCAAGCAAGCCGGGACTGTTGCGGCTTTCGCGGCGGTCCTTTTATCGATACGCGGTTTTTTGGCGAAGGTGTTGGGATCGCAGTGAAGAAGGGCAATGCGCCGCTGCGCCAGACGCTCGATTATGCACTCGCGGCGCTTGCCGCCCGGGGAACCTATAGCGATCTTTATCTCAAATATTTCCCGCTCGGATTTTTTTGAGGGCCGCCAGCCGGATTCCGTTTTGGCGGAGCCTAAAGATAGGCTTCGAGGTCGCGGGCGGCCTGTTGCGGCGGCCTTTGCAGATTGAAGGCGCTCACGAATTTGCCGCGCTTGTCCATCAGATAGACAAGACCGGTATGATCCACCGTATAGTCGCCGGGTTTCTCGCCCG
>DATJLX010000188.1:0-9749 GCA_035509135.1 Methylocella sp. | reverse complement strand
GCTTTAACTGATAGCTGGTGTGAGGCTGGTGTGTCGCCCCCTATTCAGAGGGCCGGGAACCGGCACAACAGTCGCCCAGCGACCGTTGCGCACCAGCAGGCTTCCAAAATTGTTAGGTGCTGAACTGCAGACATCTTTAGGCGAAGAAGCCTTTCCGCAATGTGATTGGCAGATTGATTCGAGGTAATTCGCCTCACATGCTTCGGCCTGGCGCATCCGGCGCGTAGTGAGTGACCGGCGCGGGTTCGGCGAGGCACGGCGTCGGCGAGGCGAGGAAGAATCCGGCCGCAGTTAATGCGCGCAGCTTCATGCCAATCCATAGTGATATATTGGCCAAATCTTGGACACGCGGCCCGGTCTTATGACCTAAGTTATTGAAATTATTGGCGCTCCCTAGGGGAATCGAACCCCTGTTTTCGCCGTGAGAGGGCGACGTCCTAGGCCGCTAGACGAAGGGAGCCTGAAGCAGCAAGAAAGGACTCTTATAGCGCGCCTGGCGGCACCGCAAGATCATCCATGGCCGCCGGTGTTCTCGCGAGCCCCGCGCTCAAAGGGTGAGTACGCGCGGCTCGGTGGCGGCTTCCCGCTTTCCAACCAGCCGGATCGGATATAAAATATAAAGATGAACATCATGAGTGATCGCTTTGCCGGGCCGCCGCGGCCGCCGGCGCCTCACCCCCTCGACGCACCGCTCGGGCCGATAGCGACAATGCGCGCCCTGCACCGCAACCCGATCGAGACCTGGACCAAGGCGCATTTCGAATTGCCGATCCTTGTGGGTCCAACCATCCTCGGGCGGATCGCGGTGGTCAGTGATCCGGCCGCAATCCGCCATATCCTCGTCGACAACGCCTCCAATTATCGCAAGGATGCCTTGCAAAAACGCGTCCTTGGTCCTGGTGTCAGCAACGGGCTGGCGGGCGTCGATGGCGAGGCATGGCGGGTGCAGCGGCGGACACTGGCACCATTGTTCACGCCGAGGACCGTGGCGTCCTTCGCCCGCGCCATCACAGCCGCGGCGGAAGATCTCGTCGCCCGCTGGCAAAGATTGCGCGAAGGGCGCATCGTCGACATTCAGCCGGAAATGGCACGGGTGACGCTTGATGTTCTCGGCCGCACAATCTTTTCGGACGGGCTCGGGCGAAACTCCGATGAGTTCATCACGGCGATCTCGGGTTATCTGACAACGGTTGGCCGGATTGACCCGTTTGATCTACTCGATTTTCCAGATTGGGTGCCGCGATTGACCAAGTTCGGGATGGGCTCGCCGAATGGTTTTTTCGCCTCCGCCGTCGATACGATCATCGCCAAACGAAAGCAACTTCTTTCCACGGACAAGGGGGCAGCGCCCCGCGACGTCTTAACGCTCCTCCTCGAAGCCCAGGATCCGGAAACCGGTGCTGGCTTGAGTGACACCGAAGTCAAAGCCAATATTCTGACCTTTATCTTGGCGGGGCACGAGACCACCGCCAATACGTTGATTTGGTCTTTGTTTCTTCTCTCGCTCTCGGAGGAATGGCGAGGCAGGCTCGAGCGGGAGGCCTGCGCGGTGCTTGATGGTCCTGTCGAGGACCATGCCCCGCGGCTCGTTGAGACGAAGGCCGTGATCGAGGAAGCGATGCGCCTCTATCCGCCGGTCGCCAGCATAAGCCGGCAAGCGCTCGGCCCCGATGATCTGGCCGGCAAACGCATCCGGAAAAATAACTTGGTCATCGTGTCGCAATGGGTCTTGCACCGGCACCGCTTGCTTTGGGACAAGCCGGATTGCTTCGATCCGCGCCGGTTTCTTCCCGGGGCCCGCGAAAAAATCGACCGGTTCGCCTATCTGCCCTTTGGCGCCGGTCCGCGCGTCTGCATCGGCGCTTCTTTCTCGCTGCAGGAAGCAGCGATCATTCTCGCCCATATCGTGCGGTCATTCTCCCTCGACCTCGTGAAAAACCATAAGGTCATTCCCGTGCAGACCATCACCTTGCGGCCGAAGGGCGGTTTGCCGATGATCTTGCGGCGGCGAGAAAATCACCCGCCCGCCCCGGCGTGCGTGGCCTCCGTTCAGCCAAGCGGGTAAACCGCCTCGACGACATAAGGGCCGCCGCCGGTCGATGCCCGCGACGAGAACAAAACAAAGCGCCGCGCCTCGAACCGGCGGGAGAAAAAATAGCCCCGCGTGGAAAGATATTCCGCGACACCGGCGCAAGAAGCGGTGCGCAGCCGCGCAAGCGTGACATGCGGCGTGAATTTGCGCGGCTCCGGCGCGATGCCGATGCGCCGCATGAGCCGTTCTTGCTGGGCCTGAAGTTCGAGCAATGGGGCAGCCGCCTTAGCCCTGGCGACAAGCGCCCTGGGTTTGGCGCCGCCGAAGGAACCGAGGCCTTCAATCGTCACCGTAAACGGCGGATGCCGGATCTTTTCGAGAATCGAATGGATGTCCCGCGCGGTCGAATCGTCGATATCACCAATGAACCGCAAGGTGAGATGGTAGTTTTCTGCGTCGATCCAGCGCGCGCCGGAGAGCCCGCCACGCAACAGGGAAAGGTCCGTTGCGAGATCGGAAGGGATTTCGAGACCCGTGAACAGACGGGGCATGGATCCCTCCTCTCGATGCCAGAAAGCGGCCAATCATCGCGGCATCCCGGCGGAGACAAAACCGGAAGGTTATAGCGAAGATTCGGCGCGAATGGAATTGTTGCCAGTCAAAAATCCCACGTCACTCTTTCGGCATAGGTGCGGCTTTTTCGCCCAGCAGATCCAAAAAACCATGAACCGTGGGAAGAATGCCATCGACCACGCGTCGAACCCCGGCTGGATTGGGATGCATATGGTCGGCCAGTTCCAAAGCGGGCTCGCCCGTCACGCCGTCCAGAAAAAAGGGATAGAGCGGCGCGTCATATTTTTTGGCGAGTTCCGGGTAAATCGCGTCAAAGCGCGATTTATAATCCTCGCCAAGGCTTGGGGTGGCCTTCATGCCCGCAATGAGAACTTTGACATGGCTCAACTTGAGCTTGTCGAGAATGGCGTCAAGCGCCGCCTTGGTCACCTGTGGCTCGATCCCGCGCAGCATGTCATTCGCGCCAAGCTCTAGAATGACGCCGTCCGCGCCATCGGCAAGCGTCCAATCCAGTCTCGCCAGCCCCCCTGTCGCGGTGTCTCCCGAGACGCCCGCATTGACGACCGTCACATTGTAGCCTTCCTCGCGAAGTCTCTCTTGCAGGACTTTCGGGAACGCCACATCCGCGGCGAGCCCATGACCCGCGACGAGACTGTCGCCGAAGACAATGATTTTCAACGCCGGCGCATCCTTGGCGGCGAGCCCGGGCTCACATGACAGTGCTCCCAACAAAAGCGCGGCCAATGATTGAAGGAAAGCGCGGCGAGGGCCATATCCGCACGGCGCCGGATGTGGGATCAGATAGTGCATGAGCGTCAGACGGGCCTTTGCGGATAGCATGGATGAACGAACCGGCGGTTGAACTCGAAAATGTCCATCTGAGCCTGGGGCGCGGCGCCGCACGGGTTCATATCCTCAAGGGAATCTCGCTGGCCATTGGGCGCGGCGAAACGGCCGGCCTCGTCGGTCCTTCGGGATCGGGCAAATCGACTCTTCTCATGGTCATGGCCGGTCTCGAGAGACCAGATTCAGGCACGGTCAAGGTGGATGGCAAAGGCCTCGACCGGCTTGGCGAAGATGCGCTGGCGCGGTTCCGTGGTGCCCAAATCGGCATTGTCTTCCAATCGTTCCATCTCATTCCGACGATGACCGCCCTCGAAAACGTCGCGATTCCATTGGAGCTCGCCGGCGCCGCCAGGCCCTTCGAGCGCGCTCGCGCCTGTCTTGACGCGGTCGGGTTGAACCATAGACTCGCCCATTACCCAGCGCAATTGTCGGGCGGCGAGCAGCAACGGGTCGCGCTTGCCCGCGCAATGGCGCCCAATCCCGCGATTCTCGTCGCCGACGAGCCGACCGGAAACCTCGACGAGGCGACCGGTCAATCCATCATCGACCTCATGTTTGCCTTGAAACGCGAGCGTGGCGCGACCCTGATCCTAGTGACCCATGATCTCGCACTGGCCAGCAAATGCGACCGCATCATCGGGCTGCGCTCTGGTCACATCGAGGAGCCTGCCACACCCGAGGCGCGGAAAGTGAGGGCATAGGAAGGATTGTGGCCGGTTGTTCGCTTCCAAACCAGCCCTGGGATTCTGCATCCTCGTCGGCTTTGCCCCGGCCCGGCGATCGCCGCCCTTGCGCCCGGACAAGGGCCATCCTAAGTCTTCGCCTTGACGATGCTGGCTGGAATCCTCATCCATGACCATGGGCCGCGAAGCAACTTTGCGGAAAGCCGCCAGTGCTCCGCGAAACGCGACCACGATGCAAGCGCCGGCGCATCAGCCGATTGATTTTACATGATCACCCTATCAGGCAATCTGTTCGACGCCGCGACGGGCGACAAACGCCACGAGACCATCACCGGCCTCCTTGATGCGCCCGCACTGAAGATCGAGCGGATTGTCTCCACGGGCCAAGCGAGCCCGCCTGGGTTCTGGTATGATCAGCCCTGGGCCGAATGGGTGGTGGTCTTAGCCGGATCGGCAGGTCTTCGTTTCGAAGGAGAAGCCGATGTCACGGTTTTATCCCGTGGCGACTATGTTTTGATTCCGGCGCGCCGGAAACACCGTGTCGAGTGGACACGTGAAGATCAGGCGACGATCTGGCTCGCCATCCATTACCCCGAGACCGGATAGATCCGGCCACTTCAAATGGCCCTGGTAAAAGGAACGGCATGGATAGCTTCGAGCAATCAGTCTTCTCTGTGACGAAGTTTAAGCATTCCCATTCAAAACGATGGCGCTGGCCGCTCGCGCTTCGCTTTGCCTTGCGGGATTTTCGCGGCGGCCTGCGCGGATTTGGGATCTTTCTTGGCTGCATCGCGCTTGGTGTCGCGGCAATCACTGGTGTCGGCTCGGTGTCGCTTTCCCTCAAGGATGGGCTTGCCCGGCAGGGCCGCGCGATCCTCGGCGGCGATGTTTCGTTCAATCTGATCCAGCGCGAAGTGTCCGATTCCGAGCGCGCGTTTCTTGCCCGCCAGGGACGCCTTTCATCGGTGGCGCTCTTGCGCGCTATGGCGCGGCGCGACGATGGCGAGACGGCACTCGTCGAGGTCAAGGCTGTCGATCGCAGCTATCCCCTGGCGGGGGAAGTTGGGCTTGATCCAGCACTGCCGCTCGCCGGTGCGTTGGACGAGCGTGATGGCGTCTTTGGAATCGCCGCCGACGCGGCGCTATTTGGCCGCTTGGATCTCGTGGGCGGAAATCATCTCACCATCGGTAACGCGCGCTTCGAGTTGCGCGCCAGACTTGTGAGCGAGCCCGACCGTCTCGCAGGTGGAATAGGATTCGGGCCGCCTGTTTTGATTTCGCTGGAGGCCTTGCGGGCAACAGGCTTGCTGCAACCAGGATCCCTCGTCAAATGGCTTTATCGCGTCGCGCTCGGCAACGCCCCGCCAGGCACCGCGCAAATCGCGGCGCTGACGGATGCGGCGAAAGAAAAATTCCCCGAGGCTGGATGGGACATTCGCTCGCGCGATAATCTATCTCCGCAGTTTTCACGCAATCTCGACCGGTTCACGGAATTTCTGACCCTCGTCGGGCTCACCTCCCTCATTGTTGGGGGCGTCGGTATTGCCAATGCGGTCCGTGGCTTTGTCGAGCGCAAGCAGCAAACCATCGCGACGCTCAAATCGCTCGGCGCGACAGGCTCCACCGTCTTCACCTTGATGCTGACGCAAACACTGCTGGTCGGCGCCGCCGGGATGGTGATCGGTGCTGCGATCGGCGCCGGTTTGCCCTTCGCCATGGCCTCCGCCTTCGGCCCGATCATTCCATTTCCGCTTGCGCCAGCCCTTTATCCCGTCGCGATTGGCAAGGGCTTGCTTTACGGCTTTTTAACCGTGCTCGCATTTTCGGCGGGGCCGCTCGGCCGCGCCCATGACCTGCCGGCACAGGCGCTGTTCCGCGCCGGAATAGAACCCCGCCGGACCGCATCGAGACCACGCTACATCGTCTTGACGCTGGCTGCCACGCTCTGTCTCGCTTTGGCGGTTCTTGGCTTTGCCACGGACCCGAAGCTCGTCCTGATCTATATGGGCGCGACGCTCGCCGCCTTCGTGGTGTTGCGGGCGGCCTCATTTCTGATCATGGCCGCCGCAAGAAGCGTACCGCGCGCCCCGAGCGTCGCATGGCGGCTCGCGCTCGGCAATATTCACCGGCCTGGTGCCCTGACCCCGTCGGTTGTCCTGTCGCTCGGCCTTGGACTGGCGCTTCTTGTTGCGTTGACCGTCATCGACGGCAACATAAGGGCCGAACTCACCCAGTCTGCCCCGCGCCAGACGCCGAGCTTTTTCTTCCTTGATGTTCAAAGCGCCAACGCCGAGGCATTCGTTCATTTTTTGAAAAGCAGCGCGCCGGATGGCGCCATAGACCTTGTCCCGATGTTGCGCGGGCGGATCGTTAAGCTAAACGGCGCCGCGCCCAACGCAGCCACTGTGAAACAGAGCGTCGCCTGGGTGCTCGAAGGAGATCGCGGAATCACCTTTGCCGACGCCGTGCCGGAGGGTTCCACCGTGATCGAGGGAAGCTGGTGGCCCAAGGATTATGGCGGGCCGCCTTTGGTTTCGATCGATGGCGAGATCGCCGGCGGACTGGGGCTTGCCATCGGCGACACGCTGACAGTCAATGTTCTCGGGCGCGACATTACGGCCAAAATCGCCAATATGCGCAAGGTGAATTGGCGCGGCCTGGGAATCAATTTCGTTTTGATCTTTTCGCCAAATAGCTTGGCTGGCGCTCCGTTCAGCGATCTCGCCACGCTCACTTACGCCGGCGGCGCCGATCCGGCGCGGGAAGCCGCTTTGCTGCGCGAAACCGCGCGGCGTTTCCCATCGGTGACGAGTCTTCGCGTGAAAGACGCCCTGGATGCCGTGAACACGGTGGCGGGCCAGCTCGCCTTCGCCATCAGGTGGGCATCGAGCGTTGCCTTTCTGGCGTCCATCCTCGTTCTCGGCGGTGCCCTAGCGGCGGGCCAACAGGCCCGCATCCATGACGCCGCCGTGCTCAAGACGCTCGGGGCGACCCAAGCAAGCCTGCTCCAGGCCTATATTTATGAATACGCTCTTATCGGGCTCTGCACGGCTTTGTTCGGCGTCGCGGCGGGCGGGGCCGCGGCCTTCGCCATCGTGCGCCGCGTGATGGACCTTGATTTTGTTTGGCTTTGGCCACAGGCACTCGCCGCCGCCGCCGTGGCGGTTGTTGTCACGATTGTCCTTGGCCTGCTTGGCACCTTCCGGATACTCGGGCGGAAGCCCGCCTCCTATCTGCGCGATTTGTAATCCCTATAATCATAAGGGCCTTAACCATTGTTCATGTTGACACCCTTGTACGCGGCACCGGCTTGCGCCATATTGTAGCCGACGCTGATCCGACGGAGGCAGCGGCCGGAGGCGGTCAAGCCTCCACAACTTTAGAGGAAAACATGTCCGACTTCGACCGCAACGCTAGTACCCGCTGGGGGCAGGGCGCAACCCGGGCTGGTCGCGCCGAAATCGATCAGGGCCTGCGCTCATATATGCTGGGCGTCTACAACAATATGACGATCGGTCTCGCCCTCACCGGCCTGGTGGCGCTGGGCGCCCATATGCTCGCCGTTACAACAATGGATTCAGGGCTAGCGGTTGCCCACATAGGGCGCATCCCCTTGACGGCTTTTGGCCAGGCTCTGTACTTGACCCCGCTAAGATGGGTCGTGATGCTGGCGCCGCTCGCCTTTGTCTTCTTTTTCTCGTTCCGGATCAACCAAATCTCGGCGTCGACCGCGCGCGGCTTGTTTTACGCCTTCGCAGCGACGATGGGCTTGTCCCTGTCAACGATTCTGCTCGTCTATACCGGGACTTCGGTGGCACGCGCTTTCTTCGTGACGGCGGCGGCTTTTGGTGGCTTGAGCCTTTATGGCTACACGACGCGGCGTGACCTCGCGCCGATGGGTGCCTTCATGGTGATGGGCCTCATCGGTCTCGTGATCGCGATGCTGGTTAATCTTTTCTTGCAGAGCACTGGCTTCCAATTCGCCCTGTCCATTCTGTCGGTCCTGATTTTCTCGGGCCTGACCGCTTGGGATACGCAAGCGATCAAGGAGATGTATTATGCAAGCGACGATTATGAAGTCGCGACGAAGAAATCCGTGAATGGCGCCTTGATGCTCTATCTGGATTTCATCAACATCTTCCAGTCGCTGCTGTTCCTGACCGGCAGCCAGAACGACTAACCAGCTGTCCCACCCAAGCAAATGTCCCGCATGGGATCAAGGCCCCGCTCGCGCGGGGCCTTTTTGCTGCGCGGCCTACCCCCCTGCCCGCTCAAAAATCGCTGGCGATGCCTTTGACTTCCCAATCGCCATAGCGGACGGGGTCGGGGCCGTCGCGGCCATTCACTTCCTTGGGTGACAGCTGTTGCGTTGACACAGCATGGCGGCGGCGCTCTTCGGCCTCGGTAAGCGCGCGCCGCGCCGCTGCGCTTAATGCGGAGCCGTCCGCTTTCCCATCGTTTTGGTCAATGTTCCGGGCTTTTGGCCGTTGCATTCCAGTCTCCCGTCGCCCGCGCAAGGGCGATTGACGTCCGCGCGTCCTCGTTTTTGATCCTTTCGATCCTGACCCAGATCCTGGGCAAAGTCCAAACGTTCGTGCTAGGAAGAGGCCATGATCCGTTTCCCCGAAGCCTTCGCAGCGGAGCCTTGCGTTTGACTGATTCTCCGCGTCCGCCGCCAGACCGGCGGCGCAGCCACAAGGTTTCAAATGGCCGGGCCGGCCAAATGATTTCAGCGCAGACTGCGCGCCAAGCAGAGGATTGCCCGGGCCTTGCCGCGCGCCTCGCGGCGGCGTCGATCCTGAACGATATTGTCGCCCGGTATCATCCGCTCGATGAATGTTTTTCGGGCACGGCAATCCTCTCGCGGCTTGCCGGTTTGGAACCGCGCGACATCGCCTTGACGCGCTCCATCGTGACCGTCGCACTCCGCCGCCTTGGCACCATTCGCGCCGCCTTGGCTGGGCTTTTGGAAAAAGGAATACCCCGGCAGGCGGCCCAGCTTGAATGGACCTTGATCGCGGCGGCGGCCCAACTTCTCTTTTTGGAAGTGCCCGATCACGCCGCCGTCGATCTCGCAGTGCGCGCGACCCGTCTCGAAGCGAAAGGTGCGCCTTATGCTTCTCTCGTCAATGGTGCCTTGCGCAATCTGATCCGTGCACGCGAAAAAATACTTCAGGAAAGCGATCCGCTGGATCATGACACACCAGCGTGGCTTGCGGCACGCTGGCGCAAGACCTATGGCGAGGATGGCGCGCGCGCGATTGCCGCCGCCCATCGCGAGGAGCCGACGCTCGATCTCACGGTTTTGTCGGAGCCTCTGTTGTGGGCCGAGCGGCTCGGCGCGGCCGTCTTGCCAACCGGTTCGCTGCGGCTTTCGACTCACACTCCGGTGACCGAGCTTGCTGGCTACACGGAAGGCCGCTGGTTTGTTCAGGATGCGGCGGCGGCCCTTCCGGCGAAACTTTTGCGGGTTGGATCGGGCACAAGGGTCGCAGATTTTTGCGCCGCTCCCGGAGGCAAGGCGGCGCAGCTCGCCGCGGCCGGCGCCGAGGTCACCGCGATCGACCGTTCCGCCGAGCGTTTGAAAAGACTCGCCGCCAATTTCGCCCGCCTCA
>DATJLX010000187.1:0-7712 GCA_035509135.1 Methylocella sp. | reverse complement strand
GCATGCTTCATCACATCAAGACACCCATCCAAGCGGTTAAGGAAATGACTCGCGTGGCACGAAAAGGAGTCATGATTTCCGACATCAATAATATTGGGGGAGGCGAGGCGACAAGGCGGTATATCAAATTTGTGACCAAATCGCTGGGACTCTGGCCTGCTGCTGTTTGGTTGCAAACAGGAGGAAAAATGTACAATTGGAGCGAAGGGGACGGTATATCTTACAGTTTCTCCGCTTTCGATTGCGTTAAGATGTTGAAAGAAAAATTTCCTGTCGTGCATGGTATGAATACCGTTGTGACAAACCAATTTAATCTTTATCGCGACGCATCTCACGTGATGCTTTTTGCTTGCAGGGAGTAGCAGTCTCAAGCGATGAATGAATCTGCTTGAGGATCACCCCTTGGCCGCTTGGCTTGCCAAAAAGAACCGAAGCATTTCCCGCGAAGCCTCGGGTCCTTGCGGGTCCGTATATGATCCGTCCAGGCTGCCGCCGGACCAGGCGTGTCCCAGTCCATCGATCGACCAATATTCCGCATGAGGGATGCCCCGCGCATCGGCGATCACGGTGCGCGTATAAAAGCGGCCTCCGGCCGACCCTTTCTGTTGCGTCTCAAAGGCGGGGCCAGCGAGACCGACGCGAGCCTCGCTTAGGATCCTTTCGGCGTTCGACGGATGAACAGTCTGATCGCCCGTCCCGTGAAAAACAATGGTGCGAACGCCGCTCTCGCCTCTCTTACTGTGACGCTTCCTTTCCCCCGGCGCCTGTGGGCGCGCGGCGCCGCGCATGGCGGCAAAGGCGGAAGCCATATCGGTGGCGGAGCCATAAGCAAGGCCGGAGTGGATTCCCATCGCGGCGTAAAGATCCGGATAGGTGGCACTCAGGATCGCGGCCATGGCCCCACCGGCGGAAAGGCCCGCCACATAGATCCGCCCGGCATCGATTCCGAACTCCGCCATGATGGCGCGCGTCACCCCCGCAATGATGCTCGGCTCCCCCGCATCGCGCAGCTGGTCGGCCCGCTTGAACCAGTTCCAGCACACGGAGGGATTGGCGCCCGCCGACTGAGCCGGATAAGCAACGATGAAGTCATGCTCTTCCGCAAGCCGGTTCATGCCGGTTCCGGCAGCGAAATCGTCGGCATTCTGCGTGCAGCCGTGGAGCATGATGATCAAAGGGCGCTTGCGACGCGTTTTGCGGCTTGGAACATAGACCTTATAGTCCCTTGAACCCGCCACGCAGCTGAAGCTGCGGGCGAGATAAGCCGCCCCTTCCGGCACCGGTACCGGTGGCGCCCTGCGAAGTTTCATGAATGGCGCGCCATCAGGGACAAAGTGCGGAAGTTCGGCCTGACGCAACCGTTCCAGGATTTCGCCCAACGGCCTTTTCACCTGGGCGGTCGCGGGTCCTTTCGCCGTGGCGCCGCGCAGGCTTGCGTCTTCAAATCCGCCAGCGTGTCTCTGCTCACCGGCCCCTGTCTCGTGCCGTTCTCTGATGGTGTTTTGCTCGGGCGGCCGGGATCGTTCGTCCGGTGAAGGCGCCTGCCGCCCTACTCCCAGAGCGCGCTGGATGACCCGCGTCGCCTCGCCAGCGTTTCGCGCGCGCACGAGTCCGGTGGCGTGATGCAGGGCACTGGTGAAGACGGTTTTCATGCTTCAATCCTCGCTGGCGAAACGCTGCCGGTGATCATTCTATGCGATCAGAAAGCGCCACCTTGACCGCTTTGCTGGCCTGCAAAGCGCCGAGCACCATAACCCACTCGATTGTTTCAAGCGCGAGTTCAGGGGTGACATCTTCGGCAATGGCGGCAAGTCCGATGAGCTGGATGCGCAATTTGCCGCCCGCCGCCTTCACCGCTTCCAAATCTGCACGGCTATAGTGCCGGAAGCCAAGTTCAAGAGTGTGACGCCCGATCGATTGCTTGACGGCATCCGCATGCGTGCCGACTTGGTTGCGGATCGCCGTCCTGATGAAGTCGGTCCGATTCGAATAGAAACCCTCACGCACCAAGAGATCAATATGGCCAAGATCGACGTAGCCGACGTTGATGGTGATTTTCTCAGTCTCGCCCGGCCTGTCGCGCAGGCGATGGATGACAGCGGCCATGCCCAGTTCTTTCTTACCATCTATATGGATGGTATATGGATGGTTGAAAAGACAATGGCAAGGGTGTATCGGACAAAGCCGCGGGCGGCAATCGCCGAGCCAAGGAGATCGGCTTGAATTTTGCTTCAGATCCCTCTCCGGACGGGCTCTCGCCGAAAGGCGGACTCCATGAGTGATCAAGCATGCATTCTCGTTTTTGGAATCGACGAAACCGCCTCGGCGGTGGCGCGCATGCTGCTGCTATCGGGCTATGCCGTCACGATTCACCAGCCGGGCCCGCCAACCCTGCTGCGGCGGAAAATGGCTTTCGCCGATGCCTGGTACGATGGCGCATCGATGCTTGACGGAGTCCAGGCGCGCCGCGCGGATCTCAGCGCCGACTTTCTGATCGGGCTCAGCAATCGCATGTTCATTCCCGTTTTGACGCATCCTCTACCCGAGGTTGTCGAACGCTGGCCTTGGGATGCGATCGTTGATGCCCAAGCGCCTGGCGAATGCGCCCGGGAACGGGCTTGCCGCCCCGAACGGATTAAGAGCTATGCCGAGCTCACGATCGGCTTGGGGCCGGGGCGGGTTGCGGGTGTTGATTGCGATCTCCTCATCGAGACCTTCGGTCCAGATGTTGGCGCCATCGTTCGGAGCGGAACGGCGCGTGCCCCTTCCCCTAAGGAGCGAGATGACAGTCGGGAGGATGCGCATCCTGCGATCGCGCCGGAAACCGGGATCTTCACGACAGGGCGGATCATCGGCGAGACGGTGGCGGCGAACGAGGCTTTAGGCCTCATCGGCTCAACCCCGGTGGTCTCTCCGGCCGCGGGACGGATTCGGGGGCTTCAACGCACCGGCCGCGCCGTCCTCGCAGGGGCGGTGGTCGCCGATATTGTCACCAAGCCGACAACGCCGGTGAGCGGCACCGGCAAGACCAATCAGCTGATCGCGCGCGGAGTTGTCTTCGCCATTGAAATGGAGTTCGCCGAATGGACCCCGGTTTCCTTCGATGGGTTCCGGTAAGGGCCTTCCGACCGGGCAGCCGGCGGCCCTCAAGCCCAAGAATCATTTGGCCCCTATTTCTTGCTTGCTGAAATTGCTGAGATCTCCCTCTCTCGCCGCCCTCTGGCGCCAGGATCTGGCGATGGCCGGATATTTGATCTCATTGCAGACCTTGGCAACGTGCTGCTGCAATTGATCGCTGCCACACGTTGGACAAGCCGGGACATCGGTTGACCGGACCAAGATCTCGAAATCAGCTTTGCAGTTTTGGCAACTGTAAGAGTAAAGCGGCATCAAATCCTCGCATTGCACATCAATGGCAGGGCCTATTGGCCTTTCTTCTTTGGCAGGCGAGCCATTGACAAGCAAATTTTGCGCCGGGAGAAACATCTGATTTGCCACGCTTGGCGCGACGCTGCTCTCAGACAGTCTCGAACCTATTTTGGCTCCCTGAGCAGGACTCGAACCTGCGACCGATCGATTAACAGTCGATTGCTCTACCAGCTGAGCTATCAGGGAATGGCGTTTGCCGCGACGCGCATATAACAAGCCCGCGCCGCCTTTGCAAAGTGCTAATCGCCCCCTCCCCGTCTGTTTGACGTCAAGACGCCCCGCCACCCGGACATTCGCGTCTTGCTTGAAAACCCTATCCTTTGTATAGGCGGGAGCCCCTGGCCTCATGGCGGCAGAGGCCTCGTGGCGGAATGGTTACGCAGAGGACTGCAAATCCTTCTATCCCGGTTCGATTCCGGGCGAGGCCTCCATCTCTTTTTGTTACTCTTGTTTTTAAAGAGTTTTTCCTGCCAAAGCATCCAACAATGTTCAATCCATGGCCGCGAGCGAGTTGGACACTTCAGTTCTGTTTTCGGCATAAGGCATAAGCGACCTCGAAGCGCCGCCGCCAAGGCACCGCGGAAACACTGCAAACCACGGAAACACTGCAAGTGATCGCCAACCAAAGCGCTTGAGATTGACCAGGCCTGGATTGCGAAATCAGCCGGCTAACACGGCCAGCAACGAGAAGCCCCGGCAAATGGCCGGGGCTATGTCGGACGGAAGCCATCACTCCTGAAAGCAGCTTATGCTGTAGATTTGCGCCACATCGCGACACGAGCAATAAGCTATTCCTGGTTTAAGGGAAGTCAACTGGCCCCTCGATCATCGCGCCCCGGCTCCCAATGCCGATCCTTCTGGAAATCCGCGCGATGCTCCGATCAGGCAAAAAGACCGGGGCTATGTCGGTTTCGGGCGTGGGGCTTGAAACCTCCCCGTGCCGGGATGTTCCGTCCTTTTTTCAGCGGGACGTAAGGGGCATAGCAAAGCAGTCTCACTGAAGGGGTAAAATAATCGCGGCCGATTTGCCTGAATTTTTTTGATCGGATGGCGATTCTTCCGAAGGGTAGCTGCAGGCCCCCAAAGACAAAGCTAAAAGCCCTAGCAGCATAGCTAACAAGCGGCGCATGGATACCTCTCTTGTTGTAGGCATGAGCGAGGCTGAACGTGACCCGTCGCCCTCCTCCATAGCCGAGGCCTATCTCAAGCCTGATCACGCACGAAGATGCTCACCCCCCAACGGGCGCCCCCGCTGGCAGGAGGGTTCAGCAGCATCGTTCGCGGAGCTTCAAAGGTTCCAGCTTGGCAGGAAAAATTGATGGAGGAGGCAATGAAAAGCCCCCGGAATGAAAAGCCCCCGGTCTGGTATCCAATCAAACCGGGGGCCTGGGCACAAAGAATTAAATACTATACTAAGCTTACACTACTATCTTACACTAATCTTACGCTAATCTTACACTGACACGTGCTGAAGCCCGGAGGGGGACTGCAGGCAATCAACACACCCAAAACAATAGTCCAATGTTGAGATAAGTCATGATCCATTTGGGCTGGTTCGCATCTGATTGATCATACGGCTTGTCTCCCGGCCCTCCTGGAATCACCGCAAAAACCGCATTATGCTAACTGTTCGGGCGAGGCCTCCAAAGCGAAGCGCTAGGACTCAAGCGCCGCGTTTCGCAGCCGGAGCGCATTGCCGATGACACTCACCGAGGAGAGCGACATCGCGGCGGCCGCGATAACCGGCGACAGAAGAATGCCAAAGCTCGGATAGAGAACGCCGGCGGCGATTGGCACGCCCGCCGCATTGTAAACAAAAGCGAAGAACAGATTTTGCCTGATGTTGCGCATCGTCGCCTGGGACAGGCGGCGGGCCCGCAGGATTCCGCGCAGATCGCCCTTGAGGAGCGTGACGCCGGCGCTCTCAATCGCCACATCGCTGCCGGTCCCCATGGCAATCCCGATATCGGCCGCGGCAAGCGCCGGGGCGTCGTTGACACCATCACCCGCCATCGCAACAATACGCCCTCGCTTGCGCAGCTCCTCGACGGCCTCGCCCTTGTTGGCGGGCAGAACCCCCGCCTTGACCTCTTCGATGCCGAGCGTCCGGGCAACCGATTCGGCGGTGGTTTGATTGTCTCCGGTGACCATCACCACACGAATGCCTTCGCCGCGCAGGGCTTTCACAGCGTCCGGCGCCGCCGCCTTGACCGGATCGGCAATCGCGATGAGACCGGCGGCCGTGCCGTCAATGGCAATGAAGATGACGGTGGCGCCTTCCCGGCGCAATTCATTCGCCTCCCTCAAAAGCTCGGCGGTGCCAATTCCCCTTTCCTTGAGAAAACCGGCGTTGCCGATCGCGAGCTTGCGGCCTTCGACCTCGCCGACAACCCCCTTTCCGGCGGGCGCATCGAAGTCTTTTGGCTCCGCCAAGGCGAGATTGCGGTCCCTTGCCGCGTTCACAATCGCGGTTGCAAGGGGATGCTCGCTCGCCCGCTCCAGACTGGCAGCGAAACGCAAAACTTGCTCCTCGTCGTGGCCCGCGAAGGTCCTAACCGCCGTGACCTTGGGCTTGCCTTCGGTCAAGGTTCCGGTCTTGTCGACGACGAGCGTGTCAATCTTTTCCATCCTCTCCAGGGCTTCCGCGTTCTTGATAAGGACGCCCGCTTGCGCGCCGCGTCCGACGCCGACCATGATCGACATTGGCGTCGCGAGCCCGAGCGCGCAGGGACATGCGATAATCAGCACCGAGACGGCGGCAACGATCGCATAGGCGAAACGCGGCTCTGGGCCGAAGATCGCCCAGGCGGCGAAGGCGGCAAGCGCGGCGGCGATCACCAAAGGCACGAACCAGGCAGCGACCTGATCGGCGAGGCGCTGAATCGGCGCCCGGCTTCTTTGCGCCTTCGCCACCAATTGCACGATCTGGGAGAGCAGCGTTTCGCCGCCGACCTTTTCCGCGCGCATGAGGAAGGAGCCGCTCTGATTGAGCGTGCCCGCGATCACCTTGTCGCCCGCGTCCTTGCCCACCGGCAAGGGCTCGCCGGTGACGAGCGATTCGTCGATCGTCGCATGGCCTTCGAGAATGGCGCCGTCGACCGGCACTTTTTCGCCCGGCCGAACGCGCAAGCGGTCGCCGGGGGCGATCGCATCGAGGCCGATCTCCTCGTCGGTGTTGTCGTCGCGAAGCCGCCGCGCCGTTTTTGGCGCAAGGCCGAGCAGCGATTTGATCGCATTGGACGTCCGCTCGCGCGCCCGGAGTTCCAGCACCTGTCCGAGCAGCACGAGAACGGTGATGACGGCCGCCGCCTCGAAATAGATCGCGACCGTGCCATCGGCGCCTCGGAAGACTTGCGGAAAAAGGCCGGGCGCCACTGTCGCGACAGTACTGTAGAGCCAAGCAACCCCGGTGCCGAGCGCAATCAGCGTGAACATGTTGAGATTGCGGGTGACAAGCGATTTCGCGCCGCGTTCAAAGAACGGAAAGCCTGCCCAAAGCACGACCGGCGTCGCGAAAGCGAGCTGCACCCAATGCGATGTCTGCTGCCCGATCAGCTCATGCAGCTTGAACAAATGACCACCCATCTCCAGAACCACCACCGGGAGGCTCAGCGCCAGCGCGATCCAGAACCGCCGTGTCATGTCGGCAAGCTCCGGATTGGGAGCACTGTCTTCGCTCGCGACCTCGGGTTCGAGTGCCATGCCGCAAATTGGACAGCTGCCGGGGCCGGTCTGGCGGATCTCGGGATGCATCGGGCAGGTGTAGACCGCGCCCTCCGGTACCGGGGCCGGCGTTTTCGGCGCTTCGGCCAGGTAGGAAGCCGGGCTCGCCACGAATTTGGTCTTGCAGCCGTTGGAGCAGAAATAATAGGTGGACCCGTGATAGTCCGCGCGATGCCGGTCATCGCGCGGATCGACACTCATTCCGCAAACGGGATCTGACACAAGAAGTGCGGCCTTGCCAGCACCACCGGGATGCGAGCGTAGGAGACTGTGCAGGGGACTGCGATGGTGATCATGCATCGACATCATACACTCCCAAACCGGCGGAAGGACGAAGATGATTGGGTCGTCACCGGCAAGCGACACCGGCGGTCAATTCTGTCTCTTTAATTCCGGCAAAGGGCTTTCGAAGGCACTGCCGGACCCCACAAACCAAAGACGAACGTCTTCTGTATCAACGCTTGAGACGAGGTGCCCCAGGCTTCCACGACTGCGATCCTCAAGATGGGGCCAGCCTCAATATCAAGATTGAAACCATGAAAATCAAGATTGCTCCGGCT
>DATJLX010000186.1:0-11643 GCA_035509135.1 Methylocella sp. | reverse complement strand
GCGCGCGAGTGGGTGCAATGACATGCTGCGCACGAAGTTGGTCAACAAACGGGGCGACGTCGACTACAATCCCGCTACTTCAGAGCATGATCGTCATGCTGGCGTCGGCAGCGGCGAACCCGTAGCGGCAGTTGGCGTTCGCCTCAAACTTTCCACGGCCTGTAATTGGGATTAATTCTGGCATCTCGAATCGTCCGTTTCAAATTGTCTTCGTAGAGCCATTCAAGCATCTTCGTCAAAGTTTCCTTCCACTTGAGCAAGGACGGATTGTCCGGATCGGACTGAAGCATTGAATTGACTTTGTTCAGCGATTGCTCGTGGTCCAGCCAATTGGCGCGCAACCAATCCTGTGCTTGTCTTTGCTCCTCCATTACTGGGCCGGTGAATCGGACTTCGCCCGTTTTATCGTCAATGATCACGTCGTCGGGGTGCGGCACTGGCTCTGGCCCGGTCGTCCCATTGCGGGCCCGTTCAGCCAAGACGCGATGCCAGTGTTGTTTGTACACCACAGCGGTATTGAACATCTCCATGGTAGCTTCGCGCCGGGCGGCTTCCGCGCCCATCACCAGGTTCAGATAGTTTTGCTGCGCCCGTACGTTGCCATTGGCGGCAGCGATGGCGACCTTGCGAAGGATCGCCTGAATAACCGGGATCCTTTCCGTTCGCTCGCCTTCACGAACCGTAATCAGCCGGTAGGCTTCCTCAATTGCGAGCGTTTTGATGGGGTCCTCGAATCCAACACCCAATTTGCCGCCGACCTTGGTGGTCACGAGAGCACCAAGAGCTTGCTGTTTGCGCGGTCGTCCCTTCGGATTGCCGGAGACGCCCTTGCGGAAGCGGTGCTCGACGGGCGGATTTCGATAGGCGCCACGAGCGGCATTGTTTTCGTCGCTCATTGTCCAAGCTCCCCAAGCGCCTTGACGCTTTCTCTATCATCATCATCACGCAGTCTGTTAGGCTGCACGCTCCCGGCCGCGACGTCCTCAAACGTCTGTCCGGTCCGCACCAGAATGGCAGAGGCGCCGGTAATGGTTTCAAACCGCCGGAGAATGACGTCGCAATAGGCTGGATCATATTCGATCAGCCGCGCAAGCCGTCCCGATTTCTGCGCCGCGATCAATGTCGTTCCCGACCCGCCGAAGGGATCGAGGATGACGGCGCCTCGACGGCTGCAGTCCTTGATCGCATCGGCCACGAGGTCGACAGGTTTGACGGTCGGGTGCAGTTCGAGGTCGTCGAGCCGGCCTTCGCGAAAACTATTGACGCCGGCATACTCCCAAACATTGGTTCGATATCGTCCATTCTCGCCGAGCCCAAACGTATTCACGTGCGGCGCAGACCCGACCTTAAACACGAAAATCAACTCATGCTTCGAGCGATAGAATGTTCCCATCCCGCCATTGGTCTTGTTCCAGATGCAAAGGTTCTTGAATTCAGAAAAGACCTGTTCACCGGCGTTCAGGAGCTCGCCCATAGGGTTTAAGCGATTGAACGGATACTTGGTTGATCGATGGAGTGAACTGTCGCATGCCGGCCCCCAAAATTATAATGAGCCCAAACCTCCCTTCAAAAAATTTGAGCCGACGATCCGCGCCATCGTTGTGTCCAATCTAGCCGATTCGCACGCAAATAGTTGTTCAGGGTACGTTCTCGACGTCGTAATCCCCAGAAACGACGAGCCGAGAAGGGTCTAATGTCGTTTGGCCTGCGGTTTGTCGTGCCTTCGCCAGCCTGACGCCACCGCCTAAAGGAGTGGGGCACATTTACTTCCCGCCGGCGGGCGAGCTTTTTCGCCTGTTTTGGACCCGTCCCTCCCCTTATAAATTTGGAAAATATGCCTGTTTCGTTCGGGACCGATCGCTGTTCTCAAATCGATGAAGAAAAAGTGTAACATACGGAAAAGACGATGGAATGTTTTGCATTGAGCAATGGGCCATGCTCAGGAGAGGAGAAAAAGCCGCCTGTTTCTTTAAAATAACAGGGTAAAACAGGGGAGACCGGTTCGCAGCGGACTGCGTCATCAGCCACGTAACTAGCTGATATTAATGGATTTTGTTGCTTTTCGTTTCCACCAAAATTCGGCGGTTACTGACCCTCCATCACAATGGCCGCATTTCAGAGACGCAAAACCGCGGCCTGAGGCGCGAAGGCGCGAGATACCCACTATCGCTAATCGGTGAGTCGTGATTCAAGGCTGCATGAACAGCCTTTCCGTAGCAGCCCCGATCATATTGACGAGCGAGGAGCGGGCCGAGCTCGAAGGCTTGGCGCGCTCGACGAAGAGCGAGCATCGCACGCGCCTGAAGGCGCAAATCGTGCTGATGGCCGCCGATGGCGCCGCGACACGCGCGATTGGACGGGCTCTCGGTTGCACAACCGGCACGGCGTCGAAGTCTCGGCGCCGAAGCCAAATATGGGATCAACTGGACCGGGCCGCTCATCGCCAAGGCGCTCGGAGACGTTCATGTCCAATATGTCTGGCGCTTCCTGCGCGCGCACAAGATCGACCTTTCCGGCCGCAAATCCCGGTGTCAGAGCAACGATCCCGAGTTCGCGGCCAAGGCCGCCGAGATCGTCGGGCTCTACATGGCCCCGCCGGAGAACGCCATCGTGCTCGCCGTCGATGAAAAGCCATCCATGCCGACGCATGCATCCTCGCTTAACCAGATCGAAATCTGGTTTTCGATCCTTGCCAAGAAGTCGCTCGACGGCGCGTCCTTCACCCGTGTCCCGGAACTGGTGGCCCACATCGATGCCTTCATCGCCGACTACAATCAGACCCACCAAAAACGCCTCAAACCCCGTTTTGCGGACCAGTGATTCCGCGTACTAGCCCCTCTGGCTTGGCTCAACAGAGTGAGCATGCGCTCCTGCCTGGTCACACGCTCGAGCTTCGGGTCGTCAGCTTTCACCATTGTTTTGGAGGCGGCGAGTTGCTCGGCCTTCGATACGACAGACCGCCGCGATTTCTTGGCGGCGGTCGCAGCGGATGTGCACTAGCCGATGCCATGTTGGACAATACTGCACTGAAGGATCTGCTTAGGAAAGTGAGAACCTTCTCGCGCGAAAGCGCCACGCTGCCGCCGCCGCGGGCGCCATGCAGCTGAAAAGTTCGCTTTGCGAGGTCAAGCCCAATGATGTTAACTTGCTCCATGGATGCCCTCTCTGTTCGTGGGATGTTTTAACATCGCCACCTTGGCACATTATGATGCCGTCGGGAGGGCGCATCCACTCCATCAACCACTCCCGCGACGGCACCGAGAAAAGCATATCGATTTTGTCTGTTGTTGCGTGCGTAGCCTGAGGACAGAGCAATGCAGCAAGAATCCCCATTCTGGTCTCCGGCGAATAAGCGATCAGCTCTACTAGAAGGTGCGCGTCTGCGCCTGTTTACGCTGTACGCAACCAAGGAACTGGGAGCAGCGGTCGCTCAGACTCTTGACCAGCCCCTGGCAGCCCATGAGGAACGCCAATTTGAGGATGGCGAGCACAAAACACGGCCGCTCGACAACGTTGGCGGAATGGACGTTTATGTCGTGCAAAGCCTCCACGGGGGGCCTTCCGAAAGTGCCAATGACAAGCTTTGCCGGCTTTTGTTTTTCATTGGCGCTCTCAAGGATGCTGGAGCCGAGCGAGTAACGGCTGTTGTGCCTTATCTTTGCTACGCGCGGAAGGACCGGCGCACTAAGCCGAACGATCCTGTGATCACCCGGTATGTGGCAAGTTTATTTGCCGCTGTTGACACGGACGCAATCGTGACTCTTGAGGTACATAATCCGGCGGCCTTTGAAAACGCCTTTCATTGCCGGACGGTGGCGCTCACCGCAGCGCCTTTATTTGCCGGCTACGTAAAGGCTTTGAACGACGAACGCCTCTGCGTCGTCTCTCCGGATCCTGGCGGCGTCAAGCGCGCCGAATTGTTCCGTGAAGCTCTGGAGGCAACGCTAGGCCGGCCCATTGGCAAGGGATTTGCGGACAAACATCGCAGCGCCAGTGTTGTGTCCGGAGATCTTTTCGTCGGAGATGTGGAAGGCGCGGCCGTGTTGATCGTCGATGACCTCATCAGTACCGGCAATACCCTGCTCCGTGCTGCGAAAGCTGCGCGCCGGGCTGGTGCCAAACGAGTTATCGCTCTAGTTACCCACGGGCTGTTCATGGCAGGGTCCGCCGAGGTCATTGCCGATTCGGCAATCGACCGGTTCGTTGTCACCGACGCCGTTCCATCGTTTCGGCTAGGACCGGGGGCATCACACGCTAAGATCGATATAATTTCCGCCGCACCTCTCCTCGCTGAAACGATCCGACGTCTGCACACGGGAGATTCGCTCACCGATCTGCTCGTGTCCTGACCATCCGCTCAAGATGGATTGCGTCGGCAGTTGCGATGCGCAAATAGTCGCGGGCGAGAGGAAGCCATTTTTCTGGTGTGCGCGGAGTGGGCTCGAGAAGGTGAGCGACGGTCAGCCGTGCGCGGAGTGTCGCGCGATAACACCGGTAGAAGCCAAAGAGCGCTGACGACACGCCGTCGCCCCATATCCGTATGCTCCGGCGTCTGAGGTGATTGCTGGCCCATGAAGCTCCGAGGTGATCGCATTCGACGCTGAGAAAGGCGACTTCATCGAGCGGATCAACGGTCCTGAGTTTCGAGTTGAATTCAAGACAGTCAATAATCCGGATGGGATCATCGACCCAGACGTGTTCGGGGCGCAGATCTCCATGGCCGTCCACGATATAGTGGCCGCGGGCGCGCGCCGCGAACAACTCCTGTTTCGTCACAAGGAACCGGCGTTGAGCAGTGTCGATCCTGCGTATGAGCCCCAGCGGGAGTACCAGCGGGGATTCGAACAGAACCCGGCGATTGTCATTTAGATTGCGTTCCCACTCTGCAAGATGACGCGCGGGCGTGATCCGAACTGGACCCGCATGGAGGTAAAATGCCGTGAGAGTGCCGAGGATCCGGTCGAGATCTCGATCGGTCAGATGGCGATCAAGAATCATGCGCTCCAGTGTTAAGGTTTCATCGAGCCGGCGCATGACGACGAGCCAGTCAACCGTAATTCCTGAACCGCCAATCGCGAGGCCGCGCGGCGTCCAAACCAATGGCACAACACCCAGGTAGACATCGGCGGCCAAGCGACGGTTCAGCCTCAGCTCGGCGCGACAGGCAGCTTCCCGACGGGCCAGTGTCGAGAAATCGAGATACGCAAAGCAAACGGGCTTCTTAAGCTTGAACACGCGATCGCCGGCAAGAAAGATCCATGACATGTGCGTTTCCCGGCGGGATACCGTGCAAGCTGGGTCGCCGTAGCTATCAGGCCGACTGAGAAATGCTATTTTGCTGGCAAGTGATGGCTCGGCGGTTACAGCGATCATCAGCTCGTGGGACAAAAACGTTTCTCCGCGTAACGTCATTTGGTTCCAACGAGCCGGCGGTGTACGCACTGCATTGAACGTTCCGGAGGGGGCCCCGAATAAAGTTGATTATGTGCTGTTTCCTTCCGATCCGGCAAAAGTAACACAATTTAATTGTTCCGGCCTTGCCGGAGCGCCAAATCGTCCCCCTTTTCACATAGCTCCGTTTGACCGCGGCCCACGCGACCCTGTGCGCGATTTCTTCTTGTCTTGGCCATCATGGCTGTCGAAAACACTGTTGAACGCTGCGCGGCAGATGTCTTGCGCGCCCTCCGGCAAGAGAAGCCTGACAGATGAGGGCAGGTCCTCGTCGAATTGATACGGCATGGGCAACCTTATGAGAGAACGGCTGATTCACCATGAAGCGCCGCCAAATCACCTAAGAATGACTCCAACGGGATTGAGGTCCAGACCGCTACCGATTCTGGGTCGTCCTTTTCCGAAGGTAGAAGATGTCGTAGAGAGCACTCAGCATGCATTAACAACGAGCCTGGCATTGTAGTGGCGGCTAAGCTGGCACAAGGAACGTTCAATTACTTTTTGATCGTTCGGTAGGGGATCATGAAATATTGCTTCGCTACCCTTTATTCAGCGCACCAATGCTCATTCGAGTTCAGTCGAGACTACGTCGGCACTCAGAAGTCTAGCTAATTTGGAGAGATAGATTGAAGATCAAATTACGCGTCACGAAAGCCGATGCCGTGCTTTACGAAGGCGTGCATGACATTCAAGATGCCGAGGGCTTTGGCGCGGCCTGCGCGGAGGTCTGGGAACACCTACGGGCGCAACGATTGGAAAAGGCCACAAGTATCGGGGCCCTTTATGATGTTCTCAATGATGACGTGCTCGATCTGTTGCAGGGTGCGAAGATCAATCTCGATAAGGCCAGATGATTCAATTTTTAGACTGTGACGTGAACGGGTGGGCTTGCTCTTTCGGTTTCGCCGCGTTCCGAGTGCTCATTTTCGAAGTGGCATGTCGTTACGGCATTATCACGGCGGGTTGCCGTCCCGCTCAATGGTCAAGTAGCTATGTAAACCAAATTATGCTGCGACTACCTTGAGCCAGTCATTGCGGCGCTATGAACGCCATCAAGACGTCATTGATGAATCGCCTGCCCCCGCAGACACAATGGGATCCATAACAAAAAAGACAGCGGCGCTGACGTCTTCGATGATCACAAAATTATTCGACTTTCATTACGAACTTTTCGGTGACACAAAACAAACGCTCTATTTCAATCCTTGATAGGAAGAGCGGTTTCGGACTTGATATTCTCTAGCGCAAAACGGGACGTCACAGTTTTCAGAGAGGTAAGCCCGATCAAGCGCTTGTAAAAGGCGTCGAAAGCCGCCGCATCTGCTACAACGACGCGCAGGACATAATCGACATCACCCGCTAGGCGGTAAAAATCCATGACTTCTTCCATGGCGGCGACATCTTTGGCGAAGCGCTCCACTTCCTTACTTGAATGGTCGCCAATTTGCAGGGAAACAAAAACCGTGGTTCCAAGCCCAAGCTTCTTCTGATCCAGAAGCACGACCCGACGCTTGATCACACCCGAGGCTGCGAGCCGCCGAAGCCGCTTCCAGCAAGGCGTTTGCGAAAGCCCAACCTGTGTCGCGATTTCGGAAAGCGACCGGCCTGCATCTTGCTGAATAATGCGCAGGATCCGCTTATCGATCGCATCAATGGATTTTGTATCGCTTGCGTGGATGTTCATCAATTTTTGCTTCGCTGCCGGATCGCCGCATATTCTATATCCATTAAATCTATAGACTTAATTGCAACTTGGCAAGCATTCATTCGCCTTTAGCGTTTTGAGCCAAAATGGTGCGCTTAGAACTCGCGCGAAAAATCATTTTATTGATTCAGGGCATTCAACTTTATTTTTTAAGTTGAGATACGTCTTAGCAGCACAAGCGCGATGTATAGTTAGAACATACTTTTTGTAGACAATGTGAAAACAAGACGTAAATGCACACTACTTAAAAAAGAAAAAATATTCTCCGAGAGCGATGTTATGCAGCCTCCAGTTAAGCTCTCTCGACGTTTTCGAGACTTGGAGGTGATTAGATGCCCGACGATACCGAGCTACGTAGGACTTTAAGCGAACCAGCGGCCCGCCAGCTTGCGAATGCGACAAAAACACGAGCGCAAATGCTGGCGATCACGCCGCGCTGGCTGGTTTCTTTCCTTCCCTGGGTGCCGGTCGAGGCAGGTATCTACCGGTTGAACAAGGTCAAGGAACGCGAGGGCCTCGGCGAGGTTGAATGCAGCCCGACCTGGGAGCGGGACACCGATCTGCCGGAAACCTTCGTTGATTATGACCAGACTCCGCGCGAATATTTCCTGAACGCGGTCACCACCGTTCTCGATGTTCAGACCCGGGTCTCCGATCTCTACAACCAGCCTTATGATCAAATCCAAGAGCAGCTTCGCCTGCTCATCGAAAAGGTCAAGGAGCGCCAGGAGTCCGAGCTTCTCTACAATGCGGATTACGGTCTTCTTAGCAATGCCGCGCCTTTCATGAAAATCCCCACGCGCCGGGGCCCTCCGACTCCCGATGATCTGGACGAATTGATCGCCAAGGTATGGAAAGAGCCGGCCTTTTTCCTTGCGCATCCGCGCGCCATCGCCGCCTTCGGCCGTGAATGCACGCGGCGTGGCGTTCCCCCGCCAACGATCAATTTGTTCGGCACGCCGTTCTTGACCTGGCGCGGGATCCCGCTCGTCCCGAGCGACAAGCTCAAGATAACGGACGGCACGAATGGGGCAGGCAAGACGACAATCCTGCTCCTGCGCACGGGCGAAAAGAAGCAAGGCGTGGTCGGTCTCTTCCAGCCGGGCGTACCAGGCGAAGTCACGCCGAGCCTCTCGGTCCGATTCATGGGCATCAACCGCAAAGCGATCGCGTCCTATTTGATCTCGCTCTACTGCTCATCCGCGATCCTGACCGAGGACGCGCTTGGCGTATTGGAGAATGTGGAGGTTGGCTACTATCATGAGTATGCCTGATCCGCGCCACTCGGCGGCCAGCGTGCCTATGACCACCCCGCCCGCCCCACAATGGGGCGGCGAAGCGCCCTCGGTGATCGACCCCGGATTGATCGCGAAGCTGGGCAACGCCTTCCTCAATGCTTCGCCCGGGCAAACCGTCGACCCTCAGGCCTTGGCGAACTTTGCCACCACTCAAGAGCGTCCTCCCGCCCCGCCCACATCCGTCCCGGGGGCTATTGGCGCAGCTGCGGCGGCGCCAGGGACAAGCGTGCCCGGCGCGCTGGCGATTGCCCCTTTTGTTACCGGAACGCCAGGCTATCCAACCCAATTCGGCGGCGCGCCTCCGGCGGTTGCCGGCACCACAGGGCGTCATGTTCCAGCCGCCGGGCTCGCCACGGGCGCAATGGGAATCCCGGCCGGTGTCGTTGGGGCACCGCTTCTTGCCGCCGGACTACCCGGACCATCGCTGGAAAAAGGCCAGGACACGTTTCAGGGATTTCCAGCAGAGGCGGAATTGCGCGCTCTGCCGCACAGTCTTAGCCAAGCGACATCCCTCGTGCCCACCACCCTCCCGTCGGGATTTTCTCCGGCTGGTTTTTCGCACAGTTCAATGCCAGCACAGGGCTCCGAAGCCCTTTATTTCCTCAATGAAACGGGAACGCCCGTAGCTACCGCCCAGCCTTCCGTGCCCGCCGCCGCGCCGCCAGCACCCGCTTTTGAACAGAGCCCGGCTTTTCGGCCCAATTATCCGTCCGAGGCAGACCTCCGGCCGCAAGCGCCCGGTATCCCGGCGTCGCCTACCGGATTTTCGCATGCGGAGTCCACGATCCCGGCGATCCCTAGCGAGACGCTCTATTTCCTCAATGAAAGTCAAGCCGCGAGCGCGCCGATCACGGCGCCGGAGGCCGCCGTTCCATCGCCTGGATCCACCGCCGTCACACCAGCCCTAGAGCCCGCGCTCGCGCCCGATCTCATCTCCGGCACGCGCGCCTTTGATGCCTACGCAATCAAGCGGGATTTTCCGGTCCTGCGTCAGCAGATCCATGGCAAGCCGCTGATCTGGCTTGATAATGCCGCGACCACGCAAAAACCGCAGGCGGTGATCGACCGAGTTTCCCTCTTCTATGAAAACGAGAACTCGAATATCCATCGCGCCGCCCATGCGCTCGCGGCTCGCTCCGCCGACGCTTATGAGGCGGCGCGCGAAAAAGTCCGGCGATTCCTTGGCGCGGGCTCGGCCAACGAAATCGTTTTCACGCGCGGCGCGACGGAAGCAATCAACCTCGTCGCGCAAGCCTGGGGCCGCCGCAATGTCCACCAAGGCGATGAGATCATCATCACCTGGCTTGAACATCACGCCAATATCGTGCCCTGGCAAATGCTCTGCGCCGACACCGGCGCGGTTTTGCGGGTGGCTCCGGTCGATGACAGCGGCCAGGTCATTTTGGAGGAATACACGAAGCTGCTGTCGCCGAAGACGCGGCTGGTCTCGCTACCTCAGGTATCGAATGCGCTAGGCACCATAACCCCGGCACAGGAAATGGTGGCGATCGCGCATCGACACGGCGCCTGCGTGCTCGTCGATGGCGCTCAGGCCGTGTCGCATATGCCGGTCAATGTCCAGGCGCTTGATTGCGACTTCTACGTCTTTTCCGGCCATAAGGTGTTTGCCCCGACTGGCATCGGCGTTCTCCACGGCAAGCCCAAAGTGCTCGCGGCGATGCCGCCGTGGCAGGGCGGCGGCAATATGATCGCCGACGTCACCTTCGAGAAGACCGTCTATCAGGCGCCGCCGCTGCGCTTCGAGGCGGGCACCGGCAACATCGCCGATGCAGTCGGACTCGGCGCCGCGATCGACTATCTCGACCGGATCGGCATGGCGAATATCGCGAGCTATGAGCATGGGCTGCTTGACTATGCAACGCAGGGACTTCTTGGTGTGCCGGGCCTCACCATCATCGGGACGGCGAAAGAAAAAGCCGGGGTAATCTCCTTCGTGCTCGACGGCTGCCGCAGCGAGGATGTTGGTGCCGCGCTCGACCGCGAAGGCATCGCAGTCAGGGCTGGCCATCATTGCGCACAGCCGATCCTGAGGAGGTTCGGACTGGAGACGACCGTGCGCCCGTCGCTCGCCCTCTACAACACGAACGAGGATATCGACGCGCTCGTCGCCGCCTTACACCGGATTCAGACGCAGAAAAGCTATCGCGCGCGTTGATTTCATTGACGTCACAATCTGCTCGAATTTGACACTGCTGCCCACGACTACACGCGAGCTATGACAACTGAGAAAAAATATAACGTTGAGAGTGGGATAAGCGTTTCCTTACTGAGCTCAAAAAAGGAAGAATATTCTCGCGATTTGGTGCTAAACGGTTTGGCCCGAAACTACCTTTCGATGGTCGGCATGGATTATCGACTCAAAGAATACGACGCCAGCAGGCAAGCGCGGCCGGATTGGAATCTGCACCAGATTGTCGAGCAGCTACGAAATTTGCGCAGCGAGTGGCGGCAAAGCACAAAGCCCGACGGCGTTACCTATGAGCTACCCTCGCAGATCGCTCTGGCCGATATTTTAGAGGGATTGTCGGCGGTGCTTTTTCCAAGGCATTTTGGTCCCGCTGCTCTTACCGAGGAAACCGTCGATCATTTCATCGGACGTACGCTCGATGGAGCGCTGCAATCCCTCCATACACAGGTTTGTCGTGAGCTGCGCCTTGCATCCGGACAGCCGGGCAACGGCACTCCACAGTTGAATGCGCAGGCCTGCAAGATGGCCAGCGCCTTTGCGGCAAATCTACCAATGGTGCGGGGACTGCTCGAAAGCGATATTCTCGCCGCCTATCAGGGAGATCCAGCGGCACGCAGCATCGATGAAGTGCTCTTCTGCTACCCAGGAATTGTCGCGATCGCGCGGCATCGGCTTGCTCATGAGCTCTATCTGTTAGGTGCGCCCCTGCTCGCCCGCATCATTTCGGAGCTCGCCCACTCCGCCGATGCGCGCCGCATCGCTGCGCGAGCCGCCGTCAAAAATCTCGGCAAGGGCCAGCAGACGGCGGGCAAAGGCGGCATCCTTGGTCTGCTTGGCCAGGGCACGCAGCTGACGTCCTGTAAAATCAATCCGAAGGGCAACCGGGACAGACATAGCGAATCTCCATCGTTCGCCATGGTGAATCATGCCGCCGCCGGTTTGAAAACCCTCAACGAGTCAGAATTTCAAGGACGGGGTAT
>DATJLX010000185.1:0-7843 GCA_035509135.1 Methylocella sp. | reverse complement strand
TCGTTCGGTGGAGGCGCGCGCGGGCCGTGATCGAAGCGATCAGAACAGATGGCGGAACACAACAAAGAGGAAGGCTGACAAGGCCATCGCGCAGGGCAGGGTTAAGACCCAGGCGAGAGCGATGCTGCGGATTGTTGACATTTGCACGCCGGATCCATTGGCCGCCATCGTGCCAGCGACGCCGGAAGACAACACATGGGTGGTCGAGACCGGCAAGCCAAAACTGTCTGCGGCCGCGATCGTCCCCATAGCCACGATCTCCGCTGCCGCGCCCTGACCATAGGTCAGATGCTCCTTGCCGATCTTCTCACCGACCGTCACGACGATGCGTTTCCAGCCAATCATCGTGCCAAGCCCAAGCGCGAGCGCGACTGACACCTTCACCCAATCCGGGATGAATTTCGTCGCGTTGTCTAGACTCTTTTTGTAGGCGGTCAGCGTCGCTTTATCCTCTTTCGAAAGCTGGCTTGCCTTATCTTTTTCCAAGAAGCGGATCGCTTCGGAGGCGAGATACATGTCGTTGCGGGTATTGCCGACCTGTGCCGCCGGGATTTTTGCGAGCGTGCCGTAGGATCGGACCTGGTTCGCGATGTCGAGGATGAGCACTTCGAGAGAGGGATAGGTGCCCTCATTGATTTGATTCGAAGTGATATAAGCAGTGACAGCGGGGCGCGGATCGCCGAGCACGTCATAGCCCGCGGCCTTGGCCTCGACGACCTTGGAGGCGGCCATCGAGTCTTGAACGAAATTTGAAACGAATGACGTGGGCAGCGTCCGGTTTAGAGCATAGGCGGTTGGCACCGTGCCGATCAGGATCAGCATGATCAGTCCCATGCCTTTTTGCCCATCATTCGACCCATGCGCGAAGGATACGCCGGCCGAGGTGAAGATGAGCAGCGCGCGTATCCACCAAGGCGGCGCCGACTGACCCTTCGGTTCTCTATAGAGCTCAGGCTTGCGGATAATAAATTTCATGAGAAGGAGAAGAATCGCGGCACAGGCGAAACCAACAACCGGAGACAGCAAAAGCGCATAACCGATCTCGACCGCCTTGCCCCAATCGACGCCGGAGGTCCCATCGCGCCCGCGCATCAGCGCGTTGGCGACGCCGACGCCAATGATGGAACCGATCAAAGTATGGGAACTCGACGCCGGGAGGCCGAGCCACCATGTGCCAAGGTTCCAGATGATCGCGGCGATCAGCATTGCGAAGACCATCGCGAAACCGGCGTCGGAGCCCACTTGCAGGATCAATTCGACGGGCAAAAGCGAAACGATCCCGAAGGCGACGGCACCACTCGAGATCAGGACCCCGAGGAAATTGAAGAAACCTGACCAGACCACCGCAATGGGGGGAGCGAGCGAGTGGGTGTAGATGACAGTCGCGACCGCATTGGCTGTATCGTGAAACCCGTTGACGAATTCGAAGCCGAGCGCGATCAACAGAGCAACGGCGAGCAAGAGAAAGGGCAGGAGGCTGCTGACCGTCGTCCCCGCCGTGGCAATGTCCTTGTAAATATTATAGGCGGCGAAGAAGAGCCCAAGAGCCATGATGGCAAGAAAAATCAGGATCGTTCGGATCCCCATCGGCTGGTTGAGATTTGGTTTTGGGCTTTCGATTGCGGTGGTCGCGACATCTGTCGAGGAAAGGGCCGTCATGGAGCGTCTCCTAGCGTGCGAGCGACGGTTAGGCTCTGTTCATGACGGCCGCGTGACAAATCGCATCCACCATTGGCAGTAAGATTTGCTTAGGTGTCGATGAGGCATCAACAGATTTGATGGCGTGAAACCAAGCTTAGCGGGCTGACACAAGACGGCTCATCTTGACCGTTCCGGAACTGGTAAGGTGATGCCGGGCCTCGCTGCAAGCACCCATGCAAAGCCTCCATGGAATAACAGCGGTCGCGGCCAAGCTATTGTTCATGGTTTCGTCATATATCTTTTGGCGCAACCACCCAGCCTCCATTCCCGTGTTCGGTTTCAATTCGAAAACCGCTCTTCCAAGCTCGTCATCGCGTGCCGGAGCAGAGCGCTGACATGCGCCGCGGCGCTAGGATCAAGCGCGGCGGGATCGAAGTAGAAATCGAGGCCGCGCATGTGCTCGCTAAATGTAGGTTTTTGTTGTCCGGAAGCATCAGTGGCGGTGTCGACCTCGTAGGGAACGATCTCGCGGCTTATTCCTTTCATGGACATCGGCGGGAGCGGATGTGCCGTGACGCTGTCGCGAACAAGGGCGTAGGTTTCATAGCTCAGCACAATATGCCCAGGTTCGGCCACCGATTGCAGACGGGCCGCCACATTGGCTTCCGCCCCAATGATCGTGTAATCCATGCGGTCGGCGCTGCCGAAATTTCCGACATTGCAAAAGCCGGTATTGATCCCCATCCGGACGCGAAAAGGCTTCTCCACGCCGGATTTTCGCCATTGAGAGTTCAGCTCCGCGAGGCGGCTTTGCATTGAAACCGCCATCCGCAGGCAGGCCTTGGCATCTTCCGCCATGCCTTGTGTCTCCGGATCGCCAAAGAAAATCAGAATGGCGTCGCCGATGAATTTGTCTATCGTCCCACCATGCTGCAAGGCGATGTTGGACATTTCCGTTAGATATTCATTAAGCAAGAGGGCAATTTCCTCTGGCTGCATCCGCTCGGTCGTGGCCGTGAAATCCTGGATATCAGAGAAGAAGATTGTAAGTTTCTTGCGCCTCGTATGAATCGTCACGTCGGTGTGGCCGGTGAAGATACTTTTGAATATCTGAGGCGAAAGATACCGCGAGATTTTCGTCGAAACCGACGCAAGAAATTCGTTGTTCGCCTCAAGTTCGCGGTTCATTCCCTGGATCAGGAGCGTTTGACGCCATTGCAAGGTAATAAAGGCTAATCCGCTCGCGCCTGCGAAAACAAGGTAGGCCAGCAGATATTTGAACGAAAAAATATTGGTGGCGATTGGTTGCGAAATGGTGAGCTCCTGGATGCCGCGAACATCGCCTATTTTCCAATCCCGCTTTGGGCTATCGGGATGGGTATTGTGGCAGGAAACGCAGGCGCTCCCCATCAGGATTGGCGTGATATGTCGAACTTGATCGGTGAGCAGCGACCCGCTGACATCCGTGATTGCTTGATTCGGTTGCTTCCGCAATGAGGCCAGGGACATCATTTCGAATTTGTCCAAAGGATGCGCCGACCGATTCTTAAAAGGGTAGTCGGAGACGAAACGGTAAGTAATGTTGGCCTGGTGTTCGCTGATCACGCGCCCGAGTTCGAGTGAGAGGGTGGCGGGAATGGGGATGGCACCCGGGACCTCTTCGTAATTCGGCAGGACCTTGGTCGATCCCGGTGAGGTAAGCACGCGCCCGACCACGTTGTTGGCGTAATAGCCCCGGATTCCCGTAATCACGGAATTCAAGTCGCTTGCCTGGCGGCGTAACGAGGCTTCGGTAAGGTTACGAAGATCAAGCCAGACGGCAAGTGGAAGCATGATCAATAGAATGAGAACATAGGCGGTCAGCAGCACACCGCGTGTTTTCTCGCCGGGGGACAGCATGCTCATCATGTCGCGCATTCCGTATGGGTCAGCTTTCAAGCCTCTGCGCTGATCAGATAAAAAAGTCAAAGACTGCCGAGTAGAGCCTGGGCTCGTGCATAAGCTTTCATGTTCAGCAATGATCCAGGCCAAGACGCTTCTGAGTTTGGCCCTATGGTCGTTTTAACTCCGGTCCCTGCGTTCAGATCTTCAGCATGGCGGGCTGGTTCAGGTCTCTGGTTCTAATCTCTGGTTCAGGTCCAGGTCACGGCGCCGGAAACAGCGTGTCTGTCTTGCTGGTCAGCCTATAGGCCAAAAGACCAATCCATTCCCGCACGCCGAAATCCAGCATGAACAATTTATCAATCGATGGGGCGGACCATTGAAAATCCCGTCCATCGCCAAAAGTGCGGTAAGCGACCGGATAGGGCACAATAGGGAAGCCCACGCGGCGAAATACACCGACAGCACGCGGCATATGCCAAGCCGAGGTCACGAGCAGCCAGGTCTCTCCGGTCTTCGGCTTCACAAGATCACGGGTGAATACAGCGTTTTCCCAGGTGTTGCGGGACTTCGCCTCGAACATCATTCGCTCGGCAGGCACGCCGAGGGAAAGCCAGAGCTGCCGCGCGCTGATGGCCTCCGCCGGTCCCTCATAAGGGAAATCGGCGGAGCCGCCACTGAAGACGAGCCGCGCATCGGGATAGCGGCGCGCCAATGCGACGCCCGTCGTCATGCGAGCGGCATCGGCATTGAGAAAGATCTGTCCGCGCGCTTCCGATTTTGCTGTATCCATGGCGCCGCCGAGCACGATGATTCCGGCGGGCGCTGGCATATCGGACGGCGGCTGCGGAAACCGGTCCTCCAACGGCCGCAAGAGAACCGCTCCGATCGGTGTCGCCGAGCCGATGGCAAGCGCGATGATCGCGCCTGCCGCGAGCACCCGGCCCGCGCGCGCGAAATGGATGAACATAAGGAGGATACCAAGGAGGCCAGCCAAAATGGAAAGGGATAGCGGCTCGGCGATAAGCCAAAAGATCTTCGAGGCACTGAAAAACATCGATCGTCCTAAAAAATGACTATAGAATCATAAAGGTTATAAGGGGACGCCAATCCTAAGGCGTGTCACCCGCATTCTCCCTTCAGCTCTTGGCCGCGTCCTGGCCTTCGGTGTCCTCATTTGCGTCGCCGGCAGCCGTCGGCGCGTCCGGAATGGCGTAAACGCCACTGAGCCAGCGGTGGAGATCCACGTCGGCGCAGCGTTTCGAACAAAACGGGCGCGTCGCAAAGGTGGCGGGTTTCCCACAGAGTGGGCAGGACTTAGCGGGCGTTTCCGCGGCTTTTTCCGCAAAAGGGTTTTCGGATTTGGTTTTGATCATGGATTCGGCCGGAGCGAAAGCTCGGAGGTCACACCCTGTTCAACCAGGAAATATAGACCGGGAAGCCTTCGCCGGAAAGCAAGGACATGGTCTCGTAAAGCGGCAGACCAACGACCGCGGAATAAGATCCAATGAGTTTTTGGGCGAAGGCACCTGCCAGACCCTGGATCGCATAGCCGCCAGCCTTGCCACGCCACTCGCCAGAACCGAGATAGGCCTCGATCTCGGCGGCCGACAGCCGCTTGAGGCGCAGCCGCGTCTCGACAAGCTTGTGGCGCGCGCGGCCCTTTGGCGTGATAAGACAAATCGCAGTGTGAACCCGGTGCGCCCGCCCCGACAAGAGCCGAAGCGATTGCGCTGCTTCTGCCACAATCTCGCATTTCGGCAGAATGCGGCGGCCGACGCTGACGACTGTGTCGGCCCCGATGATATAGGAATCGGCGAGTTCAGGCCGGCGCGAGGCAAGGGCCGCCGCGGCGCGCGTTTTTTCCCCGGCAAGCCGCGCGGCAAGCGTTCTCGGCAGTTCGTTCTTATGCGGTGTTTCATCGAGATCGACGGGGAGCAAGGCATCTGGTTCGATGCCGATCTGTTGCAGGAGTTCGAGTCTCCTGGGCGACGCCGAGGCCAAAACAAGCCTTGGCCGCCAAGCCTTATCGCCGCTCGTCATGGCGGCTCTCCATGGCTGGACTCTGCGTCATTTGAACCGGTAGGTAATGCGGCCCTTGGTCAGGTCGTAAGGTGTCATTTCCACAAGCACCTTATCGCCGGTGAGGACGCGGATACGATTTTTGCGCATCTTTCCCGCTGTATGGGCGATGATCTCGTGGTCGTTCTCAAGTTTGACACGAAATGTCGCGTTTGGGAGCAATTCGATGACGGTCCCTGGGAATTCGAGCAATTCTTCCTTGGACATTGGTTTCCTTAAAATGTGACCGCCGCCGCTCCGCGGCGGCCTGGCCGAGTTTTCGGCGCGGACCCTAATCGAGAAATGCGGCTTTGTGAACTGGCGGCGCGGGCTTTCCGCTCCGGATGGCCGAGACGATCAAGCGTTCTCCGCCACTCAGAGTCGGTAGCAAACCCGCGCGGAACAAGTTGGACCCGTCGATGGCAGCACCGACCTTATTTCCGCGCTTGCGCGGCGGGCTCGTCCCTCGTCGCGGCGGCATCCGCCTGCCTTGCCTGTGCCGCACAAGTGGCGAAGCGGCGGATGGCCAGTGGGATGGTTGCAAGATAGACGAGGGTCAAACCGATCAGCATTTCCATGGGAAAGGTCGCAAGCAGAAGTATGCAAGCGGCGATGCCGAAAAGGACGACGATCACATATTCACGCGGCACGCGGCCGACGCTCTTGCCTGAAAAATGCGGGATCCGGCTCGCCATCAAAAGGGCCACGGTCAACACATAGGCGATTTCAAGAGGAACCACGGGGCGCACATTGGGAACCGCGAGAACGGACAGATTGAGATAGAGGGGCAGCAGTGCAACGATGGCGCCCGCCGGCGCCGGCATGCCGGTAAAAAAACGCGCTTGCCAAGGCGGTCGGTTCGGATCGTCGATCATGACATTGAAGCGGGCGAGGCGCAGCGCCGCGGCGATCGCGAAAACAAGCGCCGCGAACCAGCCGAAGCTCTTCATTTCATGCAGGCCCCAAAAATAAAGAATGAGCGCCGGCGCAACCCCGAAATCGACAAAGTCGGCAAGCGAGTCGAGTTCGGCGCCAAACCGGGAGGTGCCGCGCAGCACCCGCGCGATGCGTCCATCCAACCCATCAAGAATGGCGGCGGCAACGACCGCGATGACGGCTGTCTCGAACTGGCCTTCGGTCGCGAAACGAATCGCGGTCAGGCCCATGCAAAGCGCCAGCAAAGTGACCAGATTGGGCACGATGATGCGCAGCGGCACGGCGCGGATGCCCCGGCGGCGACGCGGCCTGCGGGGCTCCTCGTAGGCGCCGCGATCCTCATAGAGCCGCCGCACCTTCGCGTCGTAAGCTTGGAAGGCCCGCTCTCGGGAGCCGCTGCCCTGAGCGCCATTGTCTTGACGGGGGGCGGTTGAATCGTCTTTGGGATAGATGCTCATTTTTGCAGCATAAAGGGGTGGCGGGCCCGCCACAAGTTTTGTTTGCGGCCGGACAGGAGGCCGCCTGCGCCTGCGGCTTTGCCAAAACCGGGATTATTCAATAAGCAGTCTGTTATTCGTGGCGCACGGCGCGATGGTCCCGAGGGGCCATAATCTTCACACGGTCCGCGCCAAAGCCATGGATTTAAGGGCTATTAAGGGAGGCGCTTGTGGCGGATGTGGAAGAGGTTGAACGCGCTCTGGCCGGCGCAATCGAGAAGCGGATCCTGGAGGGGGCTGGAAAGCTGAGCCATATCGCGACGATCGATGGCGTCGTCCAGGTCACCTTCTCGGGCGTGACCGACGATGCGCATGTGTTCGACACACTCAGCGGCGCGCTTCTCGATTTGCGCATCCTTTTGGAGGTCCAGCCCGACCTTGATGTGAAAATAAGGCGGAACCGCTGACATGTCTGTTCTGACGTGAGCGTCAGCGCCTAGAGATGCCGCAAACGATTGAACCGGCATTGGGCCGCTCGCGGTGCCTAGCTTCACAGCAACCGAAATGGCGTCTAGCATGATTTGTCCAAAAGTTGCGGTGTTTTTTGGAAAAGATCATGTCAGAAAACAATGAGATAGAGATATCGCGCGAGTCATCTTGAAGCGGGCCATGGTCGAGGGAGATATCCAAGGCCTGAAACCTTACTGTTTCAGGCCTTTGCTGCAGGACGCGCGGCAGGGTTCCAAGACGCGGCCTTTTATGTGCTTTGACGAGAGCCAATGCCGAAGCGGACGGATATTTCGACAATCCTGATTATCGGGGCTGGGCCAATCATCATCGGCCAAGCTTGCGAATTCGATTATTCCGGCACCCAGGCCTGCAAGGCG
>DATJLX010000184.1:0-5329 GCA_035509135.1 Methylocella sp. | reverse complement strand
GGAATCGCTCAACTGCAAAGCGTTGGAGCATGCCGGAGTCCAAAAAGTCGAGCTTTTTTTGCGCCAGACCGAAGGGAACGCCTAAGCCACAGGCCAAGGCATCATTCATTCGTGAGGGCGGGGCGCACCGCCGCGCGGAGGATCACCCGAACTGGGTATTCCCGCCGTGCGCGGCGCGAGCCGCGCGATCGCCGCGGCAATCAAGGCCGACCGCGCGGCCATTGGGCCGATTTCGACCTTTGCCATGTTCTCCAGCAGACGGGGGAGATTGGCGCCGGCCGTTCCGTCCGCAAGAAAAAGACTCAAATCGTCGTTCGCGCCCGCCACGATGCCCTCAATCGCGCGCGAAGCATAATTCAGAATCCGCGTGTTGTCACCGGCGCAGCCGAGGCCCGGTTCTGTCACGGGAGAGGTGAAATCGAGCGCGGCGATCCTTGCAAGCGGGATTGGCGGGCGCTTTGGTTCCCCCATGCCGACGGCGATTTCCGGCGCTGGCATCATGGCCAGCGGCCAACTCCGCACGGCGGAGCGGCGCGGGGCCCTTGTTTTGTCCAGATGCGGGAAGCCTTGCCGGTGCGTGGCGAGCCAGCGCGCCCGCAGCGTATTTTGAATGCCATGCGGGGCGTCCTTTGCGAGAGAGGCGGCGGGCACGGCGCGCGAGGTCCAAGATCCGCCCATTGCGGCGGTGCTGCCCGCGCATTGAGAGGGGGCCCAGCGCGACAGAATGGCCAAGGCCGAGTGGCGGCGATAATCGATGTAATAGCGGCGAAGCAGCATCGCCGCGGCGATCGCGCCGTCGATCGCGGATGCGAAGGCGACATGGCTCTCGGCATCCGCCGCGATCTCACCGGCCCAGCGGGCCCGTTTGATGCACCAGTAATTGTTCAGCTTCACGCAACGCGGAACATCGGGCCAATCCGTTCCATAGGCCAGTCTTGTTTTTGTTTCCTCCGGAAGGTCAAGGTTATCCCTTGCCTCGGTTCGCCAATTGGAGACCGCGCGGCGCGCCGGTTCGAAGGCGGCCCCAGCGGGCTTGGCAGCGGGCTGAGCTTCGCTTGGGGCGGCCTTGGACCCCGCAACTCCATCGGCGGCCGGCTGCCTTGGATCGGCAGCGTTCGCCAGATTTGTACTGATCGCAAGCAAAACAAGGCCGAGAATTGGAAAGGCCTTGTCTTGCATGCGTTGCCAAGAGGTTGCCGAGCTTTTGGCGAACACCGTTGGCATGCGGAAATACCAAGGAGAGCCGGCGACCGAGTCTGTTCCGCCAGGCGCGGCGAAAGCGTTCGTCGATGAGAGCGGCCGGTCGCCGCGAACGGCAGCCGGCACAGTGTTACGGCTGGAACCAGATGCCACGATGCCAGTTCCAGCGACCCCCTTCCCATGCCCAATGTCCGCGCACCCAGACATGGGCGGGAGACGGCGCGGGCGGGGCGACTTCGACAATTGCCGCTGGCATGGCCGGCACGATGCCCGGGACATAATGGCCCTTGGCCCAGAACCAGGCGCCCCTGCGCCAGACCCAATGGCCGGGTACCCAAGCCACTCCGGCGCGAGGCGGCGGCGGCGCGGTTTCGATGATGGGCGCGGGCATTGCTCTCTCGACAATCGCTGGCTGGGCTCGGGCAGGACCTGCGCCGAGGCAAGCGATCACGGCGGCACCTGTTAAGAACGCTGACACCGCGCGGCGGAAAAGTCTATTCATGACGAATTTTCCTCCATACATGCATCATATAGTTGTAATGGCGTCCCCGTCTCGCATCGAACCGGGGCTCGACCTTTTCATTGGGCTAACTTGCGATTGATCCCGTTTTCCTGCTGGTTCAGCGCCTGTTGCTCTGCGCTCGTGAGATGACCGCCGTGCTGCGAGGCCATGAAGCTTTTTTCACGCCGCATAGCGCGATCTTGCTTGTGCAGCGCGTGCGCTTGACCGCGGTTGATTTCGCCTTCACGCAATTCTCGATGGATCCGGTGGGATTGGTGGGCGAAGCGATGATTGACCTCGGCGCGGCGGGGATGGTGCCGCGCCCCTGTCGCGGCGGAAGCCTCGCCGGTGCCGGCCAGAAGCGCGATCGATGCGGCGAGAGCGGCAATTTGAAGGGCCTTTGAAGATGGAACAAACATTTCGAGCTCTCCTCGTTGAGGCCTGAATGCCTCGACACGAACGATCGCATCCTCGGTCTGAACGAGCTTTGAATTCGTTGTTCACGGGGCATTAAGCGGTATCAACCACGAACGGATGGGTTCTTTATCAATCGCCAACAGCGCCTCGTTTTCCTTGCGAATCGCATCGATGATGGCAGGGCCGCTGGTCGATTTCCGCGTGTCTTTTTATCCGTCAATCACGCCCGGCATGCCGGCCTGACGTGCCTGTGGAGCAAGACCGATGTCTTCTCTTTCTCTCGATCGCGCCGAGGCGTTCATGTGCGAGGCCTCGTTGCACGGAGCAGGGTCTTGCTTATTCTACGGCGAAAGCAGGTCGTCCGCCGGCAGGCAGGAGAAGTTCATGAAACGTTCCAGCCGGCCGCCGCCAGAAGCGGTGCCGATCCAGTTGCCGCACGAGAAATGGATCAGGGCAAGGCAAGGCGCCGGGAAATAGCGGAGCGGCGCACCGGCTCCTTCGCGCCCATCGACGAGCAAATGCGCGAATTCGGGAAGAGCTGGATTGTGCCCAACGATCATCACGGTTTTTACGGATGGGGAAAGGCCTTCAAGAAGACCTCGCAGGGCATCGATATCCGCGTCGTAGAGCCCATCATCGATTTCGCAGGCTGGTTTTTGCGGAAATTCCCGCAGCATGACATCGAGCGTTTCGCAAGCCCGGCGGGCGGGCGAAACGAGGGCGAGCTCGGGGACAAGACCGGATGCATGACAATAAGCGCCCATGCGTGCCGCATCAGTGCACCCTCGCGCCGTCAATGGTCTTGCGAGATCGCCTTGGGCTGCGTGGGGCATGGCTTCAGCATGGCGAATGAGGAGGAGCCGTGGCATCGCGCAAGGGAATGATCGAGGGAAATGACCATTTGTTTTCGACGCCGGCCCTTCATGCGGCGCCAAGCACCCATCCCTGCCTTGTCTGGCTAGAGATGCGGACCGGTGGCTTAATCAACGCGTGATTTCCACCAGATTGAACAATCTAGCCCGCTCAAGGCCTGTGCGAAAGAAAAAAAGCGGGCGAATCGCGCGCCCGGAGGAATGTCTTTGCCCTCAGGATATCTCCGCGTAGCGTCGGCGCCGTATGGAATTGTCCAGGTTGCGCACCGAGGCGTGGCTCAGGACCTATTCAAAAGCCTTCGCAAAATTTCTTTTGCGGCGGTCTTCCCGCAAATATCGTTAGGCACTTTCGCGATGATCAAAAATGTTTGACGTTTTCTTTGCGGTTTCGGAAAAGCGCTCGATGTTTTCCGCCGCGGTTTGGCTTGCCGTTTCGGTGGCTTTCACGGTGCTATTCAGCGATTTGAGCCAAGCGTCTTGACAGATTTTGGTCATTTCCGCCGGATACGCCGTCATGAGTTCACCGAACTTTTGCGCATGCCGAGACGCACGCTCGAAGGATTCCTTCACGAAGTTCGTCTGAATCGCCACGACTTCGTCGATGCCCCGCGCATGGCGAAGCTTTTCCAGGGTTTGCGTTGTATGTTCCAAGGATTGTTTGGAAATTTCGACGATTTCACCGGCGATGGCTTGGATGTTTTTCGATGTGGCTGTTATCGTGTTCATCGCGTTGTCAAAGACACTTGCTGTGCTGTTGGGGCCAGCAAGTGATGTTCTCTCATCATGTTGAGCCATTTCTTTCTCCTCTGCTCATCAGGGGCCAGTTGTTTAACGGCCGAGGCGCGCGGAGGGTTGCCAAAATTTTATAATTCTGATGTTCGGCCTCATTTATGATGATGTCTGGCTTTGTGTGCGGATGACCAATACGGAGCATTTCGCATGGCGGACGATCGTCTTCGCGTTCGAGCCAATGAGATATGTTGCCATGGACGGGCGGTGCGATCCGATCACGATAAGATCGGCGCCCCATTCGTCGGCTTCGGCCAGGATTTCTACGTAGATTCCCCCGAACCTCACGGCATGGGAGACATTGGTCTTGGGAAAATCGATCCCGGCGCTGATTTGCTCAAGGGCGCGCAAGGCACGCTCTTCTTGCGACTTATCGAATTCCGGCGGAACATATTCCATGAAACTCGCCGGCAGCAATGTTTCGACCGTCACAAGCCGCAAGGCGCCCTTCGACTGAAGCGCGAGCTCCACCGAGGCCTCCAAGGCGGGTTTCGATACAGCCATTTCGGTCAGGTCGATCGGGATCAGTATCTTTTTGAACATCAATTGGCCCATGGGATGTGGTTATGAACGGTTCGGCCCCTTGGGCCGAGGGTGATGAAGACAAGGCCCATTTTCGTGATTAGGCCGCGCTGTCGATGGCCCGCAGGGCGTCGCCGATCGCAGCGAGCGCTGCCTCTGCGGCGGTGCCGTCCGGGCCTCCGGCCTGCGCCATGTCACGACGGCCGCCGCCGCCCTTGCCGCCGAGCTTAACGGCGGCGGGGCGCACCAATTGGACCGCATCAAAGCGGCCTGTCAAATCGGGCGTCACGCCGACCACGATCCCGGCCTTTCCGTCGCCGTCGATGCCAAGGATCGCAACCACCCCGGAGCCGATGCTCGCCTTCGCCTCGTCGGCGAGCGATTTGAGCTCTTTCATCGCGATTCCGGAGACGATGCGGGCAAGAAATTTGACTCCGCCTATGTCTTGCGCGGGTTGCGTGCCGCCCGTCCCGGTTGCACCCATCGCGAGTTTCCGGCGCGCGTCTGTCAACTCGCGTTCAAGCTTACGGTTCTCCTCGATGAGGCTTGCCAAGCGTGTGTCGGCTTCCTCTTCGGGTGCTTTTAGAAGAGCCGCGACGTCATGCAGCCGGTGTGCCCGCGCGTTGAGATAGTGGCGCGCTTCGGCTGCCGTCTTGGCTTCGATACGGCGGACACCGGCCGCGATGGGCGCCTGCGACACGATCGTGATGAGGCCAATATCGCCGGTGCGCGAAACATGGGTTCCACCGCAGAGCTCGGTTGAAAACGCCGGTTCCCGGGACGCTAGCAAACCCTCGGGGCTGGCTCGGGCATGGCCCATCGACACGACGCGAACCTCGTCGTTATATTTTTCGCCAAAGAGGGCTCGGGCGCCGGTTGCTATGGCCTCGTCGATGCCCATCAGGCGGGTCACGACAGGCGTATTCTCCAGCACGGCGCGATTGGCGATATCCTCGATCCGCGCAAGGTCGTCGAAGCCGATCGGCTTTTGATGGGTGAAGTCAAAGCGCAGCCGGTCGGGGGCGAC
>DATJLX010000183.1:0-7553 GCA_035509135.1 Methylocella sp. | reverse complement strand
CGGCGGGGTGACCGATCCGGGGGTGATTGGACCCGTATCCTTGCTCGTGTGGGCGTTGTTCTTCACCGTGACCGCGAAATATGTGTTGTTTCTCATGCACGCGGACAATCGGGGCGAAGGTGGCATCCTCTCCCTGATGGCGCTCGCTCAGTCGGCGCTTGGCCACGCCGCGGCACCGGTGTTCTTTCTCGGTGTCACGGGCGCCGCGCTGTTTTCAGGCGACGCGATCATCACGCCGGCCATTTCGGTTCTCTCGGCCATCGAGGGTCTTCAACTCGTCACCCCAATCTTCTCACCCTACATCCTGCCAACGACTGCCATCATTTTGATTTCTCTCTTTTGGGCGCAAAGGCGCGGAACCGCGCGTGTCGCGGCCTTTTTCGGCCCGATCATGGCGGTTTTTTTTCTGGTGATCGGCGTCCTCGGCGCGACCCATATCGGCGACGCGCCGCGCATCCTGCTAGCATTCAATCCCATCTTCGGTTTGCGGTTTCTGTTTGGCCATGGCCTCATCGGTTTCGTCGTGCTGGGCTCCGTCTTCCTCGCCGTGACAGGGGCTGAGGCGCTTTATGCGGACATGGGACATTTCGGCCGCGGGCCCATTCAAACCGCCTGGATTCTGTTCGTGCTACCAGCCCTGAGCTTGAATTATCTTGGCCAGGGCGCGCTCGTTCTCGCCAATCCGGCGGCCCTCGACAATCCATTTTTTCTGCTCGCGCCGCACTGGGCACTCCTCCCGCTCGTCATCCTTTCCACGATCGCGACGGTCATCGCGAGTCAGGCCGTCATCACCGGCGCATTCTCTTTGGTGCGCCAGGCGATCCAGCTCGGGCTGCTGCCGCGCATGCTTATTTTGCATACATCCGAGACACAGGAAGGACAGATCTTTCTTCCCCGTATCAATCGTCTGCTATTGGTCGGGGTTCTGATTCTGGTGCTCGTGTTCAAGAGTTCGAGTTCGCTTGCTTCCGCCTATGGAATAGCTGTGAGCGGCACCATGGTCGCAACCACCGCGCTCGCTTTTGTCGTGGTTTGGAAATGCTGGCATTGGCCGGTTTGGCTCGCGGCGCTGTTTGTCTCCGGCTTTCTCGCCATCGATTTCGCGTTTCTCACCGCCAATCTCATGAAGATCGTCGAAGGCGGCTGGGTCCCCCTGTTGATCGGGGGAAGCGCAATGGTTGTGATGTGGACATGGGTTCGCGGCACGCGATTGCTTACGCAAAAATTCCGCCGCGATTCGATTCCAACGCCCGCCCTCATCCAGATGCTGGAGAAATCGAAACCGATGCGGGTGGCAGGAACTGCGGTTTTCCTGACGAGCTCACCCGAGATAGCGCCTTCTGCCCTGATGCATAATCTCAAGCACAACAAGGTCCTCCACGAACGCGTCTGGCTGTTGTCGGTTTTGACCGAGGATACGCCGCGGGTGCCGGTCAGCAAACGCTATCAAATCGAGAAACTATCCGACGATTTCACCCGCGTGATCCTGCATTATGGCTACATGGAAAGTCCACGCATTCCCGCGGCACTCGCCTCGCTGCGCAAGGCCGGGCTGAAATTCGACATCATGACGACATCGTTCTTTCTCGGCCGCTGGACAATCAAGCCCGCCCCCAATTCGGGGATGCCTTTGTGGCAGGACCGGCTCTTTATCGCTTTAGCGAGGCAAGCGGCGAACGCCACCGACTTCTTCTCAATTCCATCCGATCGCGTCGTCGAACTTGGAGCCCAGGTCACGGTCTGACGCGCGGGCGAAGCTTATCTTCCGCTACATGTTCGGCTTAAGGTAAAAGCCGTAACGGGGCGGCGACCCAGGTTTGGGTCGCGGCGGTTTCCCTACTGGATGTGGAAGCGGACGGGCAGGACGAAGTTGGCGCTTGTTTCCATGGGCGGGCAGCTGGCGCCCCGCGCCATGGCGAGCGCCGCTTGGTCGAGGATTGACGATCCCGAGCTGCCGATGATCCGGGCCGACTGAACATGCCCATTGCGGCCAATCGCGATGGCGAGCCGCACCGTCCCCTGATCGCCCCGCGCCCGCGCCGCCTCCGGATAATGGCGGTTCAAGCTTCCAAGTCCCGCCGCGCAGGCGCTCCGCGCCGCCGCCGCCGAAGCCGAACTGGCTGCCCGCGAAGAGGCCGCCCGGGCGGCCGTCGCGGCGGCACGCGGCGGCGCGCTGGTGCGCGGCGCCGGCGGCTCGCGGGTCCGCTTCACCACCGGCTTCGGCTCTTCCTTGACGATTTTCTTCGGCTTCGGTTTCACCTTGTGCGGCGGCGTCAAGATGACTTCCGGCTTGGGAGCGGCGGGAAGCTCCGGCACCGGGACCGGCTGCGGCTCTTCGGCCTCCTCGGGCTGCGCCTCGGTCATTTGCGGCCCCGGCGTGACCTCGGTCTGTGTCTCGCTCGGCGGCGCCACATCCAGCGGCGCGAGCTCGACCATGATCGCTGCCGGCGGCTCCCCTCCCTCCCGCAGATCCCGGGTGTACAGGAGCCAGAAGACGATCGCCGCATGGACAAGGATGACCACAACAGCGGCGAGGATCCAGCGCCGCCAGGAAGACCCGTCATCAGGATGTAAGACCGTTTTGACGGCCGGATGGGCGGCCGTCATGGCTTCGTTCCCGCTGGCGGTGCTGCCTCCAAAGGCGGGCTCTCCTGCGGCGTGGACAGAGGTCCCCTCTGCCCCGGCGGGCTGCCTTCCGCCGGGGGCGCAGGACCGTCCGGGGCCGCCTCCATGCCGACAAGCCCGATTTTTAAGTAACCGGCGGCGCGCAGGACATTCATCATTTCCATGACATCGCCATAGGCCACCTTGCGGTCGGCGCGCACAAAAACGCGTTGCTCCTTGTCGTTCTGGGACGCCGCGTCGAGAGCCCCCGCCAAATTTTCCCGGCTGACGGCATCGTCGCCAAGCGCCAAGGTGAGATCGGCCTTGATCGTCAGAAACAAGGGCTTGTCGGGACGCGGCGCGGGCTGCGCGGTGGAGGCCGGAAGATCGACATTGACATCGACCGTGGAAAGCGGCGCCGCCACCATGAAGATGATCAGCAGAACCAAGATGACGTCGATGAACGGCGTCACGTTGATCTCATGGGTTTCCTCGACGGTATCGTCTTCGAGGGAGAAGCGCATGGCCATATCCGCCTACTCCGCCGATTGGTGCAGCCGAACGACCGGCGCCGCGTCCTCTTGGCGAAAAGCCTCGCGGTCGAGATCGCGCGACAGGTGGCGGAGCACTTCCGCCGCCGCGTCGCCAAGCTGGGCGCGATAGGCGGTGGTGGCGCGGGCGAAGCCATTATACATCACGACCGCCGGAATGGCGGCGATGAGCCCCATCGCGGTGGCGAGCAGCGCCTCGGCGATGCCCGGTGCCACCACCGCGAGATTGGTCGTATGGGTCTTCGAGATGCCGATGAAACTGTCCATGATCCCCCAGACGGTGCCAAAAAGCCCGACAAAGGGCGCCGTCGCGCCGATGGTGGCGAGAAGCCCGGTTCCCCGCAGGATCACCCGGCCGGCTTGTGCCTCGATGCGCGACAAAAGGGTCGCGGCACGGTCCTTGACGCCTTCCGTGGCAAGCCCATGCGAGCGGTCGGCCTCGCCGACCGCCGCTGCGACAAAGCGCGCCACCGGGGATGGCTCCGGCGCGAGCTCTTTGGCCGCCGCGCGCAGGCTTGTTGCATGGGCGAGGGTTCCGAAGCTGCGCCGCGCCTGGCGCCTCACCGTCCACAATTCGATCGTTTTGGCGAGCCAGACAGTCCAGGTCGCGAGCGAGGCGAAAGCCAGCCCGATCATGACGATCTGCACGGGCACGCGGGCCGTGAGAAACATGCCCCAAGGGGAGAGATCGCGCGGCAAGGCGGAGGGCAGCTCGGCGTCCGTGGCATGCGGCGGCGCGTTCATGGCGCCTATGGCGCCGGCGGGTGGCGCCGCGGCTGCAGCAGGCGCCGCGGCTGCAGGGGGCGCCGCGGCTGTAGGGAGCGCCGCTTCGGGGGGCGAAACAGGCGCCACCCCGGGCGCCGAAGCTCCGGTGTCCGGCGCCGCGCCTTGCGCCATCACCGGGCCCGAGCACAAAAACACAACAGCGAACGCCGTGATCGCCTTCCTCACTCCATCACCTGTTCGGCCATTCATTTCGCTTCCTTTCGTGGCTTTCCATTCTTGGGTTTCTCGGGCTGCGCCTTTTCTAAATTGATGAACTGGCCTCGCGAGGGTGCAAAGCAGGTTCATGGCGGAAGCCATGGTCCCAGTCCGCTCAGCCGCGCGGCAGGACGCGGATAATCGCCATCATGCCATTATCCTCATGCCCAAGGATGTGGCAATGATACACGAAGTCGCCGGTATCCGGACCGCGGAAATCCATGCGGACGGTGATGCTTGGATAGGGGCCGGTCCCCTTCCAATAGGGAATTTGATAGGTATCGTAGAATTGCCGCTGTTCGACAGGCACGGGCACGCCATTCACCGCCAGCAGCAGGAAATGGTTTTGGTGGATGTGGAATTCATGATTTTCGCCGCTCCGATTCTGGATTGTCCAGTCTTCCACCGATCCCTGCGAGGTGGTGATCGCAGGCGGATTGTTCGGGTCGAATAAGGTGGGCGGCGCGCCGTCGACCGTTATATAGAAATTGGTTGGACTGGCTGGGTTGCTTGGGTCCGACAGGACCTCCGAGAAATAGAGTTGGCGATTGGCCGTCGGAACCGCTTGCGCGAGTCCTTCGAAGCGTTGCGGGTTCGCCGGTCCCGACGGTTCCTGAGCCGACGGCAGTGGAGACACGTTGGGCGTTGCCTGGATAATGGCGAGCGGACGTTGCGGATCATTGTCTCCATCGGGGCCGGTGTCGACGTTGAGTGTCTGGAACACCGCGCTCTTCACCTTCGCCGAAGGCCCATCGAGGATGAATTCCGCCCGCCCCGCCGGAGGGATCAGAACATCGGTCCGGGTCACGACCGTGCCGCGGCGGGTGCCGTCTTGCGACCCGATGGGGACGCCGTCAAAGGCGACAAGCTGGAGCGGCTGGGCGAGTCCATCATATTTCACCTGTAGATCCATGATGGAATCAGCCGAGGCATTCGCGACGCGCCAGAATTCGCGCTCGCCCGGCTTCATCTTGATGATGGCGGGAGTGAAGCTCGGGTATGGGATGGGGATATAATTCAGCGTGACGTCCCACGACGGGACAGGCCCGCCCGGCGTGGGGTTGCCGGCGACGTTCTGGTCACGAATGATCAGGACGCGCTCGGGAAGCCCGGCGACCGCAGGTTGCAGCTTGGCTATCCCTTCGACGATAATGGCGCCGGAAGCTCCACCTTGCACGGCCGCCTCGGCTATTCCGTGAATATGCGGATGGTACCAATAAAGACCCGGCGGTTCATCGGCCGGGAAATGCACCGAATATTCGAAACTTTGTCCGGAATTGATGATCGTATGGATCACCTCATCCGAATGGCAGGTGGGTGACGTGTTCGTGCCATGGAAATGAATGTTGACCGACGAAGCGGTCATTGTCGCGGCCCCGCATTGCTTCGATGCGCTGCCCGCCCTTTCCATGGAAGCGCCGGACGGCGGCTCCGGGACCTTGTTGCGGACTGTGATCTCGAGCGTATCGCCCGGCTGCACATGCAATGTCGGTGCTTGCTCGCCCAACGGCGTGACAAAGCAGAACAAATTGCGCCCGGCGGCGTCCACTGTGGTGAAATAGTCGAATTCGACTTTCAGCACGCCATGCTCACTAAACAGATCCGGCGGCGCGGCAACCACGCTTCCTGCCGCTGGACGCGGACAAGGGCTGCTGCCCTGCGCGAAGCCGCACGCTGGCAGGGCAATAAAGGCGCAAATTACAATCAAGAGAGTCCAGCCAATACGTTCCATCGCGGTATGATCTTTCGTTTCGCCTCTGATGCTCGGAGAGCCTTTAATTCGGATTTCCCATGCCGTTTTAGACAGAAGGATCAGACAAAGGCGTCGCGCCGGCCTTGCGATAGTCCCGGAGCCAGGCGTCCCGGAGGTTCCTCTCGGTGCGCGACAGGCTGTACCACGGTCATCTCATAGCTTCTGCGAAAGGGTGACGTAGAAGCCGCGCCGCGGCCCATATTGCGGCGCGAACTCACCGATGCCGGTGCCACTGCGCAGCAAGTAAAGCGTGTCCAGGAGATTGACGACGGTGAACCGCACATTGAGCGGTTTGGCGCTCGGCCATATGGCATTGGGCCAAAGGTCGAAATCATGGGAGACGGCAAAATTGAATTGCGTATAGGGCTGCACGTGATCGAGGTTGGCAAAACCGTCGCGCAGGCCGCTGCCGAAAATGCCATCGAGGCTGACGAGCGTATTCTCCCATTTGTAGGAGGCTCCCGCCGAAGCGGTGATCAGCTGGGCGTCGTCGATGAAGTGATAATTATTGGCGATGTAGGCGAATTCGACGGGATCATCGAAGAGATATTGGTTGGAAACAACATTGATGGCCTTGGCCCGACTGGTCAATACATTCGCATATGCGGTGAACCCGTCATTCTGGTACTTGGCCTTGAATTCCAGCCCTTCGCTATATCCTCTTGCGTAGTTGAATTGGGTCAGAACCACCGCCTGGCCGAACTGCCCATCATCGATGAGATCGGTCGCGAGTTTCAAATAGGCATCGGCGCCCACGGTGAGGCCGGGAAGAGGATTCACGTCGACACCGACATCGAAATAATGCGAGCGCTCCGGCTGCACGGGATCGTCGGCGTTGATCACCGGCTGCTGCGTGGTATTGTTGAACAGAGCGAGGTTGGTTGGGGTTGCCTGCGCTTGCATCGGCGGCGTGAAATAGCGCGCATAGCCGGCGTGAATGGTGGTGTCCGCGAAAGGCTTGTAGACGAGAGCGGCGCGTGGGCTGAGCTGGTTCGCAGTCACGAACTGATACAATTGATCGAAGCGCAGACCCGTATTGAGCGTCAGAGTGTCGGTTATTTTCCATTCGTCCTGAATATAGCCTCCGAGGTTCCAGCCAAGCGCCGAATTATAGTCAGTCACCGCAAACGGCAAAGGCAAGGGGGTGCCATCTGGACCGAGCGGCAAGACAGTCGACGTGTTGTTGACCTGCGTTTCCTCGCCGCTGACCGCGAATCCCGCCCGCAGCGTTTGCACGTCGTTCACCCGGTAAGCCCCATCGAACTGAATCCCGTTGAGGAGACTTTGACGTGTAACATTCGACGCGACATCGTTGAAAACCAGATCGCCGTAAATATCAGGAACGAAATGCACACTGGCGTAGCGATTGAAAAAGGAAAGCTGGGTGTCGTAGTTCTCCCCCTTTGTCTGCAGCGCCAAAATATTAAAGACATAGCTATCATATTCGTTTTCGTTGAGGTTTTCCGAATTAAACCAAGTGCCGCCGAAATCTCCCAACGGCTGCTGGCCTATGACATTGGGGATCTGAAACTGACTGATGGCGGTGCCGGTCATATAGGTCAGCCGGCTTGACTCTCCGAGCATCGTCGATACATAGCCGAAAAACTTCCCCTGCTCCGTGTGATCATGGATAGGGTCGATGGTTGGCGCTGCATTCTCGAGAC
>DATJLX010000182.1:0-9381 GCA_035509135.1 Methylocella sp. | reverse complement strand
GGAATCGGCAGAGGGGATCGCCTTCTTCATTAGAGAGTTCAGAAACTCTATGAAAAATCAATATTATAATAATGATTTAATCAGTTATCTGAGCTCGTCGATTTGGTGCGTCCCGGATTTTGAAACACGCCACCTGAGCGTGGCCTCGCGCCATGACAGCCTTGGGATCCGCCGATCGCGACCGAGCCGGCCCGGTATAAAAGCCGGCCAAATGCCTATAGCGCTAGCTATGGAATGACTATTGTAACGGCGAAACGGTCAATATATACACTTGCCGGAGTTTTCTGGCTTCATGGCTTTGGCGGACGGGTTCCTCGCCGCTTTCCAGAAGATGAGGCATCCACCGTGCCAGGCTCTGCCTTAGGATGAAAACTGCGAGGTAGTGGAATCATCATTGTCTTGCCGGCGTCCTGACACGCTGCCGGAAAGAGACACAACGAAAAGGCGCCGGCGCCGCGAGAGCGAGCGTTCCAGGCGCTGCGCACTAGAGTGTCCGGAGGAAATGAATGCGCAAGTTCTTGCTTATGTCCTGTGTTGGCGCCGCCGCCCTTCTCGCCAATGGCGCGGCTTCCGCCAATGATGAATTGATCCAGCTTTCGAAAGACCCGAAGCAATGGGTGATGCCGACTGGCGACTATGGCAATCAGCGGTACTCGGAACTCGATCAAATCAATTCCGACAACGTCAAGCGCCTCACTCCAGTCTGGAGTTTTTCGACCGGCGTTCTGCGCGGCCACGAGGGGGGGCCCTTGGTGATCGGCAGCACCATGTATTTCAGCACGCCGTTCCCGAACATCGTCTACGCGCTCGACTTGAATCATGACGGCAAAATTCTCTGGAAATATGAACCCAAGCAAGATCCCAATGTGATCCCGGTGATGTGCTGCGATACGGTCAATCGGGGCGTCGCCTATGGCGACGGCAAGATTTTCCTGCATCAGGCCGACACGACGCTGGTCGCCCTCAATGCGGAAACAGGGGCCGTGGAATGGTCGGTGAAGAATGGCGATCCTTCGCGGGGCGAGACCGGCACTTCGGCGCCACAAGTCGTGAAGAACATGGTGCTTGTCGGTATTTCGGGGGGTGAGTTCGGCGTCCGCGGCTCCATCACGGCCTATGACATCAAGACGGGCAAGAAAATCTGGCGCGGCTATTCGATGGGGCCTGATAGCGATACGCTGATCGATCCCGTCAAGACGACCCATCTCGGCAAGCCGGTCGGCCCGGAGTCCGGCACCAACACCTGGAAGGGCGATCAATGGAAGATCGGCGGCGGCGCGACCTGGGGCTGGATTTCCTACGACCCGGACTTAAACCTTATTTATTACGGCTCGGGCAATCCCTCGACCTGGAATCCCAAGCAGCGGCCGGGGGACAATCGCTGGTCGATGACCATCTGGGCGCGCGACGCGGATACTGGTGTCGCCAAATGGGTCTACCAGACCACGCCGCATGATGAATGGGATTACGACGCGATCAACGAGATGATCCTGGCCAATGAGGAAGCCCGCAAGGTTCTGGTGCATTTCGATCGCAATGGCTTTGGCTACACGCTCGACCGCGAAACCGGCGAGCCTTTGGTTGCCGAAAAATACGATCCGGTGGTCAATTGGGCGACCAAGGTCGACCTTGACAAAAACTCCCCGACCTATGGACGTCCCTTGGTCGTCAAAGCGTTTTCGACCGAGTCCAATGGCGAGGACTTCAACACCCAGGGCATTTGTCCGGCGGCTCTCGGGTCGAAGGACGAACAGCCGGCCGCCTATTCGCGGCTAACCGGTCTGTTCTATATCCCGGCCAATCACGTGTGCATGGATTACGAGCCTTTCCATGTGAGTTACACGGCTGGGCAGCCTTATGTTGGGGCAACCTTGTCCATGTACCCGCCGAAGGGCGAGACCAACATGGGGAATTTCACGGCATGGGACGCCAAGACCGGGAAGATCGTCTGGCAGAAAAAGGAGCTCTTCTCCGTCTGGTCGGGGGCGCTGGCAACGGCCGGCAATGTGGTTTTCTACGGCACGCTTGAGGGCTATCTGAAGGCGGTGGACGCCAAGACCGGCGAGGAACTTTATAAGTTCAAGACGCCGTCCGGGATCATCGGCAACGTTACCACCTATGCGTTGAATGGCAAGCAATATATCGCGGTGCTCTCGGGCGTCGGCGGCTGGGCGGGTATCGGTCTTGCGGCCGGCCTGACCAAGGGAACCGAAGGCCTTGGGGCTGTCGGCGGCTATGCGGCGCTCTCCAACTACACAGCGCTTGGCGGTCAGCTGACGGTTTTTGCCCTTCCGGCGGCCTACTAACTCTCAGCAGGCCTAAGCCAGAGTAATGCGCCCGGCGTTCGCGCGCCGGGCGTTTTTGGCCTTCCATATTTTTCCTCAAACAAGGATTGTCGCGTGTCCATCAACTCTCTGTTGCGGGCCTTTTCCCTCACGTTTCTTGTCACGTTCGGACCCACATTGGTGATGGCCGAGACCCCAATAGATCCCAAAGCAGTCAAGCAAGACGACAAGGGCAAATACCTCGACGCAAAAGGGGATCCAACCTACAACGTAAAGCCAGATGGGACCGTGGACTGGTACACCTATTCGGGCTTCCGCCGCTATCATTCGGAATGCCATGTTTGCCATGGTCCTGATGCGGAAGGCTCGACCTATGCGCCGGCCTTGAAGGATTCCCTGAAACGCATGAACTACGCCGAATTTTACGGGATCGTCGTGGGGGGCAAGCAGGATCTCGGCGGCGGCGAAAACAAGGTCATGCCGGCGCTCGGCGACAACAAAAACGTCATGTGCTATATTGACGATATTTATGTTTATCTCCGCGCCCGGTCCGTCGATGCAATTGGCCGCGGAAGGCCGGAAAAACATGAAGACAAGCCTCCGCAGGCGGGAGAGGCGGAGAAAACATGTTTCGGCGAAAACAACTAACCGCAAAAGACAGGCGATTGAGGCGCGTCGGCATTGCGCTCGCCGTCATTCTGCCGGTCTTTGTGATCGCGGCGAAGGTCACGGCGCAAACCGGGGAAGACGGCTCGATCGAACTCGTCGATCCAAAGGTTTTGCGCGTTTGCGCCGACCCGAGGGATCTGCCTTTTTCGAATGAGGCTGGCGAGGGATTCGAGAACAAGATCGCCGAGCTTCTCGCCAAAAAGCTTGGCAAGACACTCGCCTATGAATATTACCCAGGCGCCACAGGCTTCGTGCGCAATACGCTGAATGCGCATCATTGCGACGTCATCATGGGCATGCCGCAGGGAGACGACATCGTTCAAGGCACAAATCCCTATTACCGGACAAGCTATGCGCTGGTCTCCAAACAGGGAAGCGGGCTCGAATCGGTGGACAGCCTCGAGGATCCGCGCTTGCGCACCAAGCGCATCGGTATCGTGGCTGGCACCCCTCCCGCCACCAATCTCGCGGTCAATGGGCTTTTAGGAAACATCAAATCCTATCCGCTGGTGGTCGACACCAGAGTCGACGCGCCAACCTCGGCAATGATGGAGGATCTTGAAGGAGACCGCATTGATGTCGCCATTCTTTGGGGACCAATCGCGGGTTATTTCGCAAAGCACGCCAAAATCCCGGTGAAGGTCACGCCGCTTGTGAAAGAAACCACCGGTCCGCGCATGATTTACCGGATTGGAATGGGCGTGCGCCATTCCGACCAGGAGTGGAAGCGCCTCCTGAATAAGATCATTGCCGAGAACCAGGCCGAGATTTCCCATATCTTGGCGGACTATGGTGTCCCTCTTCTCGATGAAAACAACGCCCTGTTGACGCAATAAGAAGGGGGCTGCCGAAGGAGGGGGAGTTTGGCACGGGTCGGCCGGCCGCCGGTCATTCCAAGCTGCGCTGAAAGACCTTGGCGAGCGCGAAGAGTCTTTGTTCGATCAATGTCGGCGTCTCGCAGACATAGGTCAGCGACTGACGCCGCTCGTCGAAAACGCGCAAGTCCCATTCCAACTCTTGCGCGGCGGGCGTCACATGCTGTCCGCTTGAATCCGGCGATGCCTTGCCAGGCTTCTCTTGCCCCAGGGCATTCTCGCCGCGGATTTTTTCGGCAAGCTCCTTTTGCCGCGCGCCAAAGCGGAGAAGCCCGTCGATCACTTGTGTGCGCTCGTCATTGAGGGTCTCAAACAGACCGGCGAAAGAGGCAATCAGCTTTTTTGATTTGCCGGGCCCTTGAGACCGGGCGAAATCCTCGATCGCATGTTCCGCCTCGTCAAGCGGGATGCGCCGCGCCGCTATCCTTGCGACGAGATCGGCGACCGCCGGATCATTCCGCCAGGAGATACCTTCTATGGAGGGCCCTGACCAGACGGCAGCCACGGACAGGCGCGGAACGAGAATTTGCCGGCAAGGCCAGTCGGGGTTCGGACGGCCCACATCCTGTTGAGCCAGTCCATCGGATCCATCAATCAGCAGTGCTGTCAGCGCGCTGACCACGCATATGGCCACCCCCCACCGGCGGGGCCGGCACCAGCCGGACAGTCTCGATCCTCGCATGTCTCCTCCGGTTCTCTGGCTCTTTTCAAGGCTTCTCACTATGTCCGCTCATCGCTCAATATGTCCGCTCATCGCGCGAGAGGATCATTCGCACCGAGGGCGGAGAGCGATCGGGAAGCCCAAGAGCAGCGGCGCAATATCCAAATTTCTATTATGCCGTATTTCGTATTAGACTGCTTACCCCATGCGGGATCGATGGCAAAGCCAACAGAATGGACAGTCACCATGAGCGAAGCCGCCAGGGAAAAAACCTATAGCGAAGACGAGATCAAGGCACGCCTCGCGCAAGAGTTGCCGCGATGGCACTATGAGGGAGGCTGGATTCGCCGCACCTACAAGACAGCGAGCTGGAAAGGCACGCTGATGGTGATCAACACGGTCGGTCATCTCGCCGAGGCGGCTTGGCATCACCCCGATCTGACGGCTTCTTATGCTTGGGTCGAAGTTCGGCTCCAAAATCATGCCGCCAAAGGAATCACCGACAAGGACTTCGCGCTGGCGAAGAAAATCGAGGACGTTGTCCTCTGGCAGCCGGGAAAGGAGGGAGGCGCATTGGAAGGCACCCCGGCGGACCAGCGTTTCGCCTATATCGACTATAAAAAAAGCTAGGCGGCGTGCCCATCAAGCACGCAATTTGCTTGCTTCCCATTTGACCAAGACAGGACATTGAGCCGGTACAGGAACGGCTTTATCGAAAAACTCTTTACCGAAAAACTCTTAATCGAAGGAGCCAGCGATGGGCCTCGTCGAATTGATCCTCACGGTTTGCACTTTGACCGTGCCAGCAGCTTGCGAGGAGCGGCGTCTTTCCTTGGCCGACGAAGGCTCTCTCATGCAATGCATGACGCAAGCGCCGCCCGTGATCGCGGAATGGGCAGGCAGCCATCCCGGACGGCAGGTCGTGAAATGGCGGTGCAGCTATCCGGGAAACGACGGAACTGAGCTTTAAGCTAAGAGGGCTGTTCGGGCGGGTGGAGTCACTTGATCGGAACAAAACCACCGAAATACAAAGAATTTGATCTTTCTGGAGTAGCAAAGGAGGATTAATCTCTCCTCGTTTCCTTCATGCCCAGCCACAGACCATAGCGATATTGCATTTCCCGCGGCAAGGACGAGGCGCCGGAACTGTTCGTTACAGGCGCAACGGCCCGTGGCCAACGGTTCATCATGGATGGTTTGGCATCAATACTTCGAAAAAAGCGTTGTGTATTTGTTTTAACGGGCGGACAGGCTTATTTCAAGAGAGGGCGGCGCCCCATTTCTCGCACAGGTTGCCGATTGGGTGCCGGTTGTTTATATTTTCTCGGAGTGCTTTCCGCTGATGAGCCGGGCGAGCCGGAAAGGTTGCTGAAACATGGTCACCCACAAAGGTCAGCCAACTTTGCCGAAGATGCATCGCGGCGGTGCGTTCCAGGCGCCGCCGCTTGGCATGCTGGCGGGCTGTCCTTTTCACGACGTTCGCATGAAACTCAGCGCTGCCGGGCTGCGGCCCACTCGGCAGAGATTGGCGCTTGGCTGGCTCCTGTTTGCCAAGGGCGACCGGCATCTGACGGCGGAGAACCTCCAGGAAGAGGCCCAAGCGTCGCGCGTCTCCATCTCCCTTGCCACGATCTATAACAGCCTCAATCAATTCACCGAGGCAGGCTTATTGCGCGAGATCGCCATTGACGGATCGCGGACCTATTTCGACACCAATGTATCGGATCACCATCATTTTCTGGTCGAAGGCACCAATGTCCTCATCGACATCCCTCGGGTCGCCGTTGATTATGAAGGATTGCCGAAGCCACCGGCGGGTAAATCCATAGCCGGCGTCGATGTCATCATCCGCCTGCGCGACAAATCTCCATCCAACTGACGAAAAAGAGTTCCCCACCGGCGGCGCTCCATGATGAACGGGTCGTTAGCGAATGAGATTCGACTAACAACATGTGGAAACATCACGGAGGGACAAGGCAACGAGGTTCCGTTGCCGGCTCAGGCACCCTATACCAATAGGGGCTGACAGCGGCTCGGACCGCCATTCTCCCATTCTCGTTTCTTCAAAGGGTCAGCAAAAATTGAGCGTGGAAGCGATGGTCATTCCGCATGACCGTTGGTATTCATAGTGATGTTGAGCGGATCATCTCCTGAGGCGGACTTATCGATAGATGGCAACCAATCCTGCAACGAATATTGAAAAACTGGTTCAACCGGGAAAGATCGGCATTCTGCTTGTCAACCTCGGCACACCGGATGCCCCCCGTTTCTGGCAGGTGCGCCGGTTTCTCAAGGAGTTTCTGTCCGATCCGCGGGTGATCGAGACGCCTCGGCTCTTTTGGTGGCCTCTTCTGCATTTCATCATTCTGGTTTTCCGTCCTGGCCGGATCGCCAAGCAATATAAGGCGATCTGGAACAAGGAGACCAATGAGGGCCCGCTGAAGGCCATCACAAGGTCACAGGCGGAAAAACTCGCAGCCTGGATCAAGGCCGACGGGCTTGATCCGAAAGGGCACCACGCGGCTGCCGAAAGATTCTTCATCGCCTGGGCCATGCGCTACCGCAAGCCGGATATCACCCAGGGCATCGTGACCCTCAAACAAAATGGCTGCACAAGGATCCTCGTCTTGCCGCTTTATCCGCAATATGCGGCTTCAACGACGGCGAGTGTCCAGGACAAGGTTTTCGAAACCTTGAAAGCGATGCGATGGCAACCGGCGGTCCGCTTTGCGCCGCCCTATTTCAATGACCCGACCTATATCGACATTTTGGCGACGTCCCTCCGTGCCGGAGTGTCGCGTCTTGGTTTCATTCCCGATACGATCCTGGTTTCCTTTCATGGCTTGCCGAAATCAGCGGTTGCCAAGGGCGATCCTTATTATGATCAGTGCCTCGAAAGCTGGCGCCTCCTCTGCGCCGATCTCCAACTCGGCGGTGACCGCTGTCCAGTGAGTTTCCAATCGCGGTTCGGATCGCGGGAATGGCTGCAACCTTATACGGCGGCGAAGGTGAAGAGCCTAGCGTCGCAAGGGATCAAGTCCTTGGCCATCATCGCGCCCGGGTTCTCCGCCGATTGCCTTGAGACACTTTACGAGATAGGGGTCGAACTCCGCGAGATTTTCCTCGCCAACGGGGGAGAGAACTTTGCCGTGATTCCTTGCCTCAACGATAGCGAACTCGGCATGATGCTCATTTACGAGCTGGTCGCCCGCGAGTTGAAGGGCTGGATTTAGGCCTTTCATTGGGATGGCGCGAGCGCATCGGACCCAAAAGCGGGAACCGGTTTTGAGTCAATCCGATGCAAAATTTAGGGCGGCGTATCGAATCAAATTGAACGCACGCCGCTCTTAAGCAGATCGGCTGACTCTATGATGATGATGCCGCGTCTGGCCAAACTTTGGCGGACCGCCTCCGCGGCGCCGATCGCGCGGCAGGCGTCCTCGATGATCGTGACCGTGAAACCGAGGCGCCGTGCATCCTCGGCTGAGTAGCGCACGCAGTAATCAAAGGCGAGCCCGGCGATGAAGAGGCGGGTAAACCCCCGCTCACGCAGATAGCCCGCAAGTCCGGTCGGTGTCTTCCGGTCATTCTCGAAAAAAGCCGAATAGGAGTCGATGTCCCGCCGGAAGCCCTTGCGCAAAATGAGTTCGGCATGCGGGATTTCGAGATCCGCGCGCAACCGTGCCCCTTGCGTGTCCTGAATACAATGGTCCGGCCAAAGAGTCTGCGCGCCATAAAAGGCTTGGACGGTCTCGAAGGGCTTGCGTCCTTCATGAGACGAGGCGAAGGAATGATGTCCGGAAGGATGCCAGTCCTGCGTCAGGACAACATGGTCGAAGCCGCGCACAAGCCGGTTGATCGGCGAAACGACGTCGTCGCCATGCGGCACAGGCAAACGGCCGCCAGGACAGAAATCATTCTGCACGTCGACGACGAGAAAGACATCGCTCGGCTGGATAATCCGGTTCTTTGCCATGACCTTTCGCGGTGCTGAGACCGGCAGCCCCATTGATAACGCAAGTGGCCGATTCTGAGTTTTGCTCTTCTGATGGATTATGACACGTGCTTGTCATCCAAGGCTTGTCAAAAAGAGGGAACTGGCAAAAGCTAAGCTCGTTCGAATGGGCGAATGGGGGGAACAATGAATCCATTCTTTCTCCGGTTTTGCGCCGTTTTGGTTGCGGCGGCTTTGGCGCAACTTGGCCTTGCGATGAAGGCACTCACGCGGGAAGCCGCCATCCCCATGGTGACCTTGCAACCCGATCCCGCTCCCGATGTGCTGCCATTTTACCGGGACTGGACCGAACACCCGGACGCTGAGCCGGCCCTGACCCGGGAAGAGATGATCGAACAGCTGCGCGCGGCGGTGAAATATGTGTTCGTGATCTTCAACGAAAACGAGTCCTTCGATCATTATTTTGGGACGTTTCCCGGCGCCAATGGGATCTATTCGGACGGACGGCAACCGCGTGCGCCCAAGGACACGCCAGGATTTACGCAAAGCTATAGAAATCATGTGACCGGCGGGACGGTGACGATCGAGCCGTTTCTGATTGGTCCCGATCAAAACGCCAATGTCATGGACGGCGTCGGCCATGGCCGGGACAGTCTGACGCGGAAGCTTCATCTTTCCGGCGATCGTGCCGCGATGGATCAATTCGCGCTCGTCGAATACAACCGGCCCAAAGGGAAGGACGCTGCCAAGAATGAAGCGATGGGCACGCAGCTCGCGCGTCTCGTGATGTCGCATGTCGATTGCGACACCATTCCATTCCTTTGGCAATATGCCAGCCGGTTTGTTCTGTTCGACAACATTTTCGCGACCGAGAACGCGCCATCGACACCAAACGCAATCGCCATGCTTGCCGGCCAGTCCGGCGAAACGCAAAGA
>DATJLX010000181.1:0-20771 GCA_035509135.1 Methylocella sp. | reverse complement strand
GAGCTCGGCTCCATGGGCGCTTTGATCGCCGAGCTCGACCGGCGAGGCATCCGGACCAAGGTCAATGGCCGCCGCGATGGCCGCCAAAGCGGCGGTATTCGCTTTGGCGTGGGGCCGCTTGCCCATCTCCTCAAGAACCGGTTCTACATCGGCGAGGTCGCCTATCGGGGTGAGGTGCATCGGGGTGAGCATGAGCCGATCCTTCGCCGCGACTTGTTCGAAGCCGTGCAGGAAAAGCTTGCCGCCAACGCCGTCGCCCGGCAGCTCCGGCTCAGGGGTTCTGCAGCTCTTCTGACCGGCCGCCTTTTCGATGATCGCGGCAATCACATGAGCCCGACGCATGCGAACAAAAAAGGTGTGCGCTACCGTTACTATGTCTCGCAGGCACTGTTGCAGAATCGCAAGGCGGAAGCCGGCCGCATCGTGCGCGTACCGGCTCCAGAGGTCGAGAGCCTAGTTTGTGACGGCGTCCGCCGGCAGCTCGCGGCAATGGGCAGAGCAGAGCCTGCGAGCTCCTTGACAGACCGGGAGCTGATCGAGCGCCATATCGCACGCGTGATTATCATGCCTCAGGCATTGGACGTCTGCCTCAATCCGGCAAGCGAAGCATCGGCGCAAGGTGACGACCCAACTGTGGACGACCCGGCTGCCGACAATCCCTTGACCACAATCACGCTCCCCTGGACGGCGCCACGTTTCGCTGCGGTGAAAGGCGTCCTGCATGAGCCTGGCACAAAGCCAACGATGAAGCCCGAGAGCCGGGACGCATTGCTCACCGCCATCGCCAAGGCCCGCAAATGGATCGACGACATTCGGCTCGTCCATTTCGCCTCGTTTGCCGAGATTGCGGCACGGGAGGCCGTGGGTGAGCGGCATATCCGCCTGCTCGCGCCCCTCGCATTCCTATCACCGCGCATCATTGTCGCAATCCTTAATGGCACAGCGCCGGCAGATCTGACAGTCACCGGCCTCGCCAAAGCCCTGCCCTACTCCTGGGCCGAGCAGGAGCGGGCGATCTTGCAAAACACCGAGAACTCGGTGAACCCGCGGGTGTGAAGGGCGTTTAACGAAGCGGATAATGTCTTATGGCAGCAACAATCCTGATCACCGGAGCCAATCGTGGGCTCGGATTCGAATTTGCTCGTCAGTACGCAGCTGACGGGTGGAAAGTTGTCGCTGCCTGCCGTAATCCAGCGACTGCCAGCGACCTGAAACAGCTGGCGCAAGACAGAATGGGCAGGCTCACCGTCGTTGCAATGGATGTGACTGATGCCGGAAGCGTCAAAGACGCCGCAACCCAGCTCAAGGATGTCGCCATAGACTACTCGTCAACGGCGCGGGGACCGCCGGTGGGCCGGGACAGAAGACCGGCAATGTCGATTACGAATCCTGGGCCCATGTCTTCGACGTGAACGCGATGGGTCCCCTCCGCGTACTCGAATTCTTTACCGAGCAATAATACCAATTCTCGTTGATCATGACCCCAAGGCCCAGTCTCTGGTTGCGATAGACATGATTTTCCAAGGCATGTCGACGAGCCTGTTCCAGGCGTAGCAACAGTGATCGAGGATGTCCTCGTAGGATTTGAAAATTCGGTTGGAGAGCCAGTTGTCGCGCATGTACTGCCAGATGTTCTCGACCGGATTGAGCTCCGGGCACTTCGGCGGCAGCGGCACCAGCGTGATGTTTTCCGGCACCACGAGACGGCCCGACAGGTGCCAGCCGGCCTGATCGAGGAGAAGCACGGCATGGGCGCCGGGCGCTACCTGCGTGGCGATCTCGGCGAGGTGCAAGCTCATTGCCTCTGTGTTGCAGCGAGGCAGGACGAGACCCGCACCCTTGCCGTCCTTCGGGCAAATGGCGCCGAAGATGTAGGTCGAGGCGGTGCGCTGGTCCGATGGCGCCGCGGGCCGCGTGCCACGCCGTGCCCAGCGCCGCGTGATCTTGTTCTTCTGGCCGATGCGGGCCTCGTCGGCGAACCAGACTTCTATACGCTCCGGCGCGAGGGCCTTCTCGCGCGCGATCGCCTCCAAGCACGCGGGGAAGCTTTTTTAAAATTCCCAATCGCCCCTTCGACCTGGGCATGATGACGCAGACGGGCAGAAAGCCGGCGATAGCCCAAGGCTCGTAGCTCGCGGCTGAGCGTCTGTATGGCGACCGCGATGCGGAACTCCTCGAAGACCCATCGGCAGAGATCGACGAGCCGCCAGCGCACCACACCATGGAGCGCCGGGATGGGTCCTTCGTCGATGACCTTGGCGAGCGCCACCCGATGCGCATTGTTCAGCCGCGAGGCTTGGCCGGGTGCTTTCTTGTCGACAAGGCCGTCAGGACCGAGGGCGTTGAACTTCACCACCCAGTCCCGTACGATCTGCAGCGTCACGCCGCCGATCTTCGAAGCCTCGGTCCGGCTCGCCCCGTCATAGATCGCGGCGAGAGCCAGCAAACGGCGCGCTTGCGGCCCGTCCTTCGTCCGGCGCGCAAAGCGGCGCAGCTGCTGTGCATCGAAATCCCCTCGAAGCGGAACCGGCATGGCGAATCTCCCCGTTCTCGCCATGATGAATCAAATCCCAGTCGCTTCTGGAATCCCCAACCGAGTCATACTCACAGGGAATTGGTATAAGTCCGGCGGCTCCATCGCCTACCGGAGCTCCAAAGCGGCGGTAAATATGGTAATGCGAAGCGCCGCGATCGATTTGGCCCCGCGCGGCATCGTTGTGTTCTGCTCAACCCCGGATGGGTCAGGACCGATATGGGCGGTCCCAAGGCGCCGTTGTCACCACAGGAGAGCGTGACCGCCATACGGCGGCTTCTTGAGACGTTCGGCCCAAATCAGTCTGGCAAGTTCTATAATTACGACGGCCGCGAATATCCGTGGTGAACGGAGCGCCGCGCAAAGGTTCGACTCAGATCTCCTCACCCAAAAACCGCGCTATGTCGCGCGCCACTTCCGCTTGCATTCGCGCGCGCTCCGCCGCTCCTTCGCTCGGCTTCTCTGGGCCAGTACCATTTGCGGCCATGTCCAGATTGACGGCAGCCTGATCCCGAAGCGAGGCATATTGCAATACGCGCTCGATACAGCGCTGCCGCTCGGCGGCGATGACGGCTTCGATCGTCGAGTCTGCTGGCTTTCCGTACTGTTCCTTCTCTATCGTCGATTTATCACCCATTGTTCACGCTCTCTCTTCCAGCCTTTCAAACCCAAATGCTCAATATAGATTAGGCGTTATAGATAGTCGCGAGGCGTGGTCTTAGCGGCGGTCGCCGCCGCGTGTTGCCGGGGCGACCGATTCCCCGAATGGGCGTTTCTCCGAACCGGTCTCTGGCGACCGCCGAACCCGTCTCCACTTCCCCGAAACGGAAATTGGAAAATGGCCCGCAGAGACCGGCGCCCGGAACCCGCGCCCTAAGCCCAGAAATGCGAGTAGAAAGCGGCCAGAGACCGTGCGATGCCAGCCTAACCAGCCGGAATGTCGACGCTTTCCCGTTCTGGAGAAAATACACCGCCGAGACCGAACTGTGTGGCTGGGGCGGGAGGATTCGAACCTCCGCATGGCGGAATCAAAATCCGCTGCCTTACCGCTTGGCGACGCCCCAATACCACTCTCTGCCAGGCTCCCGCCCGCGGCCGCTGGACCATAATGCGGGGCGGGACCCGCCGCAACCGCTCGTGCCGGAATAAACGAACGCAGGGGCAATATTCAAGCACGGCCCTTGTGTGTGGCCCCCTGGCCGTCAATGCAAGACCCTGCCGCCCGCGTCGCGGCCGGCGATAAGCCAATAAACCGAACCCGAGAGCAGCCCGCCAAAGAAAAAAACAAGGGCAAACCGCATCTCCGCGAAATTATAGTCCGCCGCTCTTGGCAGATGCAATGTGGCGCGAATCAGCCACGGCGCCGACGCCGCAACGAAGCCTGTGCCGATAGCATACCAGAGGAGCGCGCTCACCCGGGCAATCTCACCGATCAAGGACACAACAATGATGGGAACCGCGCAAACCATCACCAAGGCCATCCAGACAAAGCGGGTAAGCAAGGCAAGGTCGTCACCGTCGGGTCCAACCGAGAAATCCACATCGAGCGCCGAGATCGCATATTTGGTCAAAGCAAAACCCGCCGCCCGCGTCACCGGATCGACAAAGGCCGCCACCGGCACGAAGACAAGCCCCGCACCCACCGCGATCCCCGTGGCGAAGACCACGCTGATCGCTCTTCGCAACCAAGCCATGCTGACCTTTCGTTCGGACATCCAATAGTACCTTGGCGCCGGACATCGCACGGCGCATTTCGAGGTATTTGCTTTTGAATTATGCCTTTTCAACGGTCTGGGGCATGGAAACGTCACGGATCAACAAAAGGCAGGGCGCCCAGAGTGAAATTTTATCGATATATCGATATTATGCATAAAGACGAGACACTCTGCACGCCATCGAGCCGCCAGGTGCCAATCACACTCATGAGCTCAGACCGAGGACCCGCTTAAGCCCCATGTATATTATCGCCCGCAACATCACCGGCCCCCGCTTGCGATGCGAAGCCTTGATGGTCGATAAGAAAAGCTTCACCCCCTGGCCGCCGGTCACGGAGGACGGCTGGCGGCGGGCCTATAAATTCCGCGACCGTCTCATGGCCGAGGTCGTGCGGCTTGAGATCGATCCCCTGGGCCAAGAACTCAAAGTCATCGAGGCCGTCTATATCCGTTGATTCCCCGCGCGCCTCAATCGGGAAGAAAATTCATCGCGGCGCCATTGATGCAATAGCGCAAATGCGTCGGCGGCGGGCCATCCGGAAAGACATGGCCCAAATGGCTGCCGCACCGGCTGCAATGCACCTCCGTCCGCGTCATGCCATGGCTTCGATCCTCGGTGCTCTCCAGAGCCCCCTCGACGGGATCGTTGAAGCTCGGCCAGCCGGTGCCGCTTTCGAATTTTTTGCCCGACACGAAGAGGCGCTGTCCGCAACCGGCGCAGACAAAGGTGCCGGGGCGCTTTTCATGATTGAGGGCGCAGCTGCCAGGCGCCTCCGTGCCATGCCGGCGCATGATCTGATATTGTTCGGGCGTCAGCAAGCGCCGCCATTCCTCATCGGTGTGGGAAACTTCGAACGTCTTGGCTTGCATCATCTATACATCCAGATTGGCCACGGTGAGCGCGTTTTCCTGAATGAATTCGCGGCGGGGCTCGACAATATCACCCATCAGCTTGACGAACAGATCCTCGGCGTCGTCGCCTTCCTTGATCTTGACCTGCAAAAGAGTCCGCGCCTCCCGGTCGAGCGTCGTCTCCCAGAGCTGCTCCGGATTCATTTCACCGAGCCCCTTGTAGCGCTGCATCTGAGTGATGCCCTTTTGTCCCGCCGCCATCACCACTTCGAGCAGTCCGCTTGGTCCCGCGACCTCGGCTTGATCGCCCCGCCGCATGAAAAGCGCAGGCCTCGCGAAGACGTCATGCAGCGACTGAGCATGACCGTTGAGGCGGCGCGCCTCGCTTGAAGCCAAAAGGCCCGCATCGAGGATCGCCGCTTGACGCACGCCGCGCAATTCGCGGCTGAAGACATAGCCGCCATTGTCCACCGCGCCCCGCCAGCCACGCTCCATGTCCTCGGCGCGCTCGTCGAGACGCGCCGCGATGGCCGCGGCAAAATCCTGGGCTTCGGCCTCGTTAACGGGGGAGAGCGGCGTCAAGGCGCCGGCGATCGCCGCTTGTTCCACTGCCTGCCGGTCGTAGCGCGAATGGAGGCCCGCGAGCATCTGGCAGACGATTCGCGCTTCTTCGACGATCGCGCGGAGATCGGCACCGGCACGCTCCTCGCCGCTCGCCAAACGCAGCACGGCGGACTCCAGACCATTGCCGATCAGATAATCCTCGCGCGCCCGCTCGTCTTTCAAATATTGCTCGGAACCACCGCGCTTGACCTTGTAGAGCGGCGGCTGCGCGATATAGAGATGCCCGCGCTCGATCAGATCGCGCATCTGCCGGAAGAAAAAGGTGAGCAGAAGCGTGCGGATATGCGAACCATCGACATCCGCGTCGGTCATGATGATAATCTTGTGATAGCGCAATTTGTCGGCATTGAAATCGCCGTGCCCGATTCCGGTGCCGAGCGCCGTGATCAAGGTACCGATTTCCTGGCTCGACAGCATCTTGTCGAAACGCGCCCGCTCGACATTCAGGATTTTTCCGCGCAAAGGCAGAACGGCCTGATATTCCCGGTTGCGGCCTTGCTTGGCGGAGCCGCCAGCCGAATCCCCCTCGACGAGAAAGAGTTCGGCTTTCGCCGGGTCGCGTTCCTGGCAATCGGCGAGTTTACCCGGCAGATTGGCAACATCGAGCGCCCCCTTGCGGCGGGTCAGCTCACGGGCCTTGCGCGCCGCTTCGCGCGCTTGGGCGGCTTCGACAACCTTGCCCACAATAACGCGCGCGTCTTGCGGATGTTCTTCGAACCAGGACCCGAGCACCTCGTTGACGAGGCCTTCGACGACGGGACGCACCTCGGAGGAAACAAGTTTTTCCTTGGTCTGCGAGGAAAATTTCGGATCGGGCACTTTCACCGATAGCACACAGGTCAGTCCCTCGCGGCAATCGTCGCCATTGATATCGACCTTTTCGCGCTTGGCGGAACCCGCGCGCTCGGCATAGCCCGTCACTTGGCGGGTCAACGCGGCGCGAAATCCCGCAAGATGCGTTCCGCCATCGCGCTGCGGAATATTGTTGGTGAAGGCGAGCACATGCTCGTGGTAGGAATCATTCCACCAAAGCGCCGCTTCGACCGTCATCTTGTCGCGCTCGCCCTTGATAAGGATCGGACTGGAAACAAGCGGCGTCTTGACGCGATCGAGGTAGCGCACGAAAGCCTCGAGGCCACCCTCGTAGTAGAGCTCCTCCCGCTTGACCTCCGCGCCTCGCAGGTCGGCGAGTTCAATGCGGACTCCGGAATTCAGAAAGGCCAGCTCACGCAGACGATGTTCGATCGTCGCATAGTCGTAATCGACCATGGTGAAGGTCTTGGGCGACGCGAGGAAGGTCACCTCGGTGCCGCGTTTTGGTTTACCGCCGGTTTCGGGCGCCGGGCCCGTGACTTCAAGCGGCTGGACTGCGTCACCATTTTCAAAACGAAGGACATGCTCCTTACCGTCGCGCCAGATCCGCAGGAGCAGCCAGCTCGACAGCGCATTGACGACAGAAACGCCGACGCCATGCAATCCGCCCGACACTTTATAGGAATTCTGATCGAATTTTCCGCCGGCGTGCAGCTGGGTCATGATGACTTCCGCCGCTGAAACGCCTTCCTCGCTGTGAATGTCGGTTGGGATGCCGCGCCCGTCGTCGGTGACGCTGACCGATCCGTCGGCATTGAGCGTCACGCCAACGCGCGTCGCGTAGCCGGCCAGCGCTTCGTCAATGGCATTATCGACAACTTCATAGACCATGTGATGGAGACCCGAGCCATCGTCGGTATCGCCGATATACATGCCTGGACGCTTGCGCACGGCATCGAGACCGCGCAGCACCTTGATCGAATCGGCACCATAGGAAGAGTCTGCTTCAGAGGTCGAGCGAATGGGCGGCACGGCGGCGGATTCGGCCATGGACAAGTGAACTTCCTGCTTTGGGTCAAGGCTCAATCTTAGAATTTCCAATTATAGCCTGAACTCTTCTGAAGTTCATGTTTTTTAATCGATTTTCGAGCATTTTTCGGAGCTTTCCGGGGGGCTTTCCACAACCGCTTTCGGATGCCCCGTGACCGATCCGCAAAGCCCCTTGGCGGCTTGATTTTCTTCGTAAGCCTCCATGGGGCGCCGGAGGATGTTCCGAAAAAGTTGACCGGCTTTTTCGTTCAGAACACGCTCCAACTCTTTGAATCTGAGCGATTCCTTTTCAATCGGAAGACTCTCGCTCATCGAGGGCCAAACACCGTAACGCCAAGCCAACGGGCGAACCGTTCGCTGGGCGCCGGCAATGGAAGCGTCTAACAGGTGGTAAACCGTGACAGCCGTCATTGCTGTCAGGGCTTTCAATCCGCCACGGCGGCGACGGACCTGCCCGCGATCAGAAGACCATTTTTGTCGGCGCCAATGACGACCTTCTCGCCATCGTGGATCTCACCGGCAAGGATCAATTCGGCCAAGGGATCTTGGACATTCTTCTGGATCACCCGTTTTAGAGGCCGTGCGCCATAGGCAGGATCATACCCTTTGCTGGCGAGCCATGCCCGCGCCTCGGGATGCAGTTCGAGGGTGATCTTGCGGTCTTCAAGGAGTTTTGCAAGCCGGGTGAACTGGATATCAACGATCGCGCCCATATCCTCGCGGCGCAGCCTGTGGAACAGGATGATTTCATCGACGCGATTCAAAAACTCAGGCCGGAAATGCGCCCGCACCACCTGCATCACTTCCGCTTGCACAGCCGAGGAATCCTCGCCCTCCTTTTGCAGCACGAGAAAATCGGCGCCAAGATTGGAGGTCATGACGATCAGAACATTGCGGAAATCGACGGTGCGGCCCTGGCCGTCGGTCAACCGGCCGTCATCGAGCACCTGCAAGAGGACATTGAAGACATCGGGATGCGCCTTTTCAATCTCGTCGAAGAGGACGACCTGGTATGGCCTGCGGCGCACTGCCTCGGTCAGGGCGCCGCCTTCCTCGTAGCCGACATAGCCAGGCGGCGCGCCAATCAGGCGGGCGACCGAATGTTTCTCCATATATTCCGACATGTCGATTCGGACGAGCGCGGCTTCGTCATCGAAGAGAAAGGCCGCGAGCGCCTTGGTGAGTTCGGTCTTGCCAACCCCCGTCGGCCCGAGGAACATGAAGGAGCCGATCGGTCGATTGGGGTCCTGCAGGCCTGCCCGCGCCCGCCGAACGGCGGTCGAGACAGCCTTCACCGCCTCCGCCTGGCCGACGACGCGGCTCGCCAGCGCCTCTTCCATTTTCAAGAGCTTGTCGCGTTCACCCTCCAGCATTTTATCGACGGGAATGCCGGTCCAGCGCGAGACAACCTGAGCGATATGGTTGGCGGTCACCGCCTCGTCCACGAGGATGCCTCCCCGTTCGGCCTCGGTCTCGGCAAGCTTTTTTTCAAGATCGGGAATAACCCCATAAGCGAGTTCGCCGGCGCGTTGATATTCGCCCTTCCGTTGCGCTTGGACGAGTTCATTGCGGGCGGCTTCGAGCTGCTCCTTGAGTTTCTGTTCGGAGCCGAGCTTGTCCTTCTCGGCGTGCCAGCGCGCCGTCAGTGAGGCCGACTTTTCCTCAAGCTCGGCAAGTTCCCGGCTGAGCCTCTCCAGCCGCTCCTTCGAGGCGGAATCGGTTTCCTTTTTCAGGGCCTCCTGCTCGATTTTGAGCTGAACAATCCGGCGGTCCAGCTCATCGAGCTCCTCTGGCTTCGAATCCACCTGCATGCGCAGGCGGGAAGCCGCCTCGTCGACGAGATCGATTGCTTTATCGGGAAGAAACCGGTCGGCGATATAGCGGTGCGACAGCGTCGCGGCGGCGACAATCGCAGCATCGGTGATCCGCACGCCGTGATGCAATTCGTATTTTTCCTTAAGACCGCGCAAAATCGAAATCGTGTCCTCGACGGTGGGCTCCGAGACGAACACCGGCTGGAAGCGGCGGGCGAGCGCGGCGTCCTTTTCGACATGCTTGCGATATTCATCGAGTGTCGTCGCGCCGACGCAGTGAAGCTCCCCCCGCGCGAGAGCCGGTTTCAAAAGATTCGAGGCGTCCATCGCGCCATCCGCCTTGCCCGCGCCGACGAGCGTATGCATCTCGTCGATGAAGAGGATGATGCCCCCCGCCGCCGCAGTGACTTCGTTCAGTACCGCCTTCAGCCGTTCCTCGAACTCGCCACGATATTTCGCGCCCGCGATGAGCGCCCCCATGTCGAGCGCGAGGAGCTTCTTGTCGCGGAGACTCTCGGGCACATCGCCATTGACGATCCGCAGCGCGAGTCCCTCGACGATCGCCGTCTTGCCGACGCCTGGCTCGCCGATCAGGACCGGATTGTTTTTGGTGCGCCGAGACAACACTTGAATGGTGCGCCGGATCTCTTCGTCGCGGCCAATCACCGGATCGAGTTTTCCCGTGCGGGCGGCCTCGGTCAGATCGCGCGCATATTTCTTCAAGGCATCATAAGCGTTTTCAGCGGTTGGATTGTCGGCCGTCCGGCCCTTGCGGAGATCCTCGATCGCCGCGTTGAGAGTCTGCGGGGTGACACCCGCCCGCGCAAGAATCTTGCCGGCTTCCGTGCTTTTTTCCATCGCCAGGGCGAGCAGAAGCCGCTCGACCGTCACATAGGAATCGCCCGCCTTTTGGGCGATCTTCTCGGCATTGTCGAAAATGCGCGCCGTCGCGGGCGTGAGATAGAGTTGCCCGGCGCCAGCGCCCTGCACCTTCGGCAATTTGGCCAGCGCGAGTTCCGTGTCGCGGAGCGCGTCGCGCGAGCGCCCCCCCGCCCTGTCGATCAGACCCGCGGCGAGTCCTTCCTCGTCGTCGAGGAGAACCTTCAAAACATGCTCGGGGGTAAATTGCTGGTGGCCTTCGCGAAGGGCGAGAGATTGGGCGCTTTGAATAAAACCCCGCGCTCTTTCGGTGTATTTTTCGATGTTCATCGCACTCTCTCCTGTACTCTCCCCTTGCGGAGCTGCCCCTCATGTGACGGCTCATCGACCACGCTCTAGAGCATTTTCCAGCGAAGTGGACGCTGATTCGACTCAAGAAAATGCGCTAAAATAGCGATCTCGAGCGGCTTTCTGATTCTTTGGAATGAGAAAGCCGCTCCAGGGCCGTCCCACGCTCAAAATGTAGGAGCGAAATACACGAGTGGTAGAGTTGCCGGCCGCGAAAAGATAAGCGGCATGCGGCGGGTCGCGCTGTCTTTTCGTTTCAGTCCGGGGAAAGCTTCAATCGCCGTCAGACACAGAAAACCCCAAGGTGCGGGGTTTTCCAATTTCCGCGCCCTTTATCGGCGGCAAACACAGCGTGGACGCCAAGGTGTGGGCCAAAACCAGCAACGGCGGCCCAGGGACCCCGATTTTGCCGGCAGCCTCCCCACGGGCCACGATGCCAGCCAGGTCCGCAGCCCCTCGCCACTCATGGAAAAATCACCTCGATTGGGCCGCGTCGGGGAAACGATCATCGCATGGCGGCGCAAATCAAGACGATACCAAGAGATCATGTCCGCAAAACAGCTTGCTCCAAAAGCGGTATCATCCGATCATGTCCCTTCGCATGACCGGCCGCTCATGGTCTCAAGCAATTCCCCCGCATGGGTCTCAAGCCAAAAAGTCTTTTGGGAACCTGTCGAACGACTGGCTCGCGGCTCAATCCTGGATTGACTCCTCGGCATTCCCCTCTTCGGCTCCTCTTGCTTCGTCTATCCCCAATTCCGCCTTGGTCCGGCGTCTGCGGCGGGGGCGCGGATGAAAGCCATTGGCCGCATCCTCCGCCTCGGGCGGATTGGCAAGCAAGGGAGACAGCGTCTCGATGGGCGGCGCGGCATCATGCGATTCGGGTTGGACACGAACCGGAGCCGTGATGAAGGCGGGAAGCCCATTGGGTTCGATACCAGCCTCGGCCATCCGGGTTTCCTCGCGGGAATCGACCCGGATCGACGTTTCAGTGCGATAATCGCGGGGATTGCGTCCCCGATTGCCGCGGTTTTCCTGGTCGCGGCCGCGGCCATTGCGTTCTTGATAGGGCCGCTGCTCGTGATATGACTTTTCGGGATAGGCTTGATAGTCGCGATCCCGGTAATTCCTGTCCTGGAAAGGCCGCTCGGGACGCGGGCCCCGCTCCGGCCGGGCAAGGCCCTGCCTGTCGCCTGGCTGCCTGTCGGCATTGTCGTGGAAAGGCCGGTCGGTAGCCGGCTGCGCTGGACCGGGTTGGGTTTGCGCAACGGGGTTTGCCTGCTGCGGCGGGAAAAAACGCTCGGCGGGGGAAGCAAACCGGTCAGGCATGCCGCCAAAATCGCTATCGTCCTCCACCTCTTCCGGAAAGGCATCTCCGGGCATGCGCTGATAGGCGCCAAGCCCTTGTTGCTGGGCCTGTTGAGCCGCCGCAATCAAGCGGAAATAATGTTCGGCATGCTGGAGATAACTCTCAGCCATGACCGGATCCCCAGAGGCTTGCGCGTCGCGCGCCAACTGGAGATATTTTTCACTGATGTGGTGGGCCGTCCCCCGAATTTTCACATCTGGGCCGCTCGATTCATAGGACCGTGTGAGCGGGTTGGGGCCTTTGCGGTTGTTGTTTGGACGGCCGCGCATACGTTTGTTGTTCTGTGCTGGTCTCATTTAAGATCCTTGAAGTGGTATCGTATTCGCGACGGGTTGCAGACTCATCGCGATTGTCGCGCATCGCCGGGGCGGGCGTTCACCGTTCAAATCGAACCCCTTTTTCAAAATTCGAAGGCGCGAGCGGATATTGGGCTCTCCAGCCGGTGACAAGGTTGCTCACGGAACCGCCGCGGCAACCGATCCTCGACCCTTAAATGATAGAGTCTCAGAGTCTGGGGATATTAACCCCGGCCATGCCGGGTATCGCAGCACATCCCGAAACGGAGATCATCGGCCGCCCGCGCGTTCGGCTGAAGCTATAGATTGGGCGCGGGCAACGGCTCTCAACGTCGAACGGCACTGTGCAACATCAGCGAAAAACATTCCTTGGCGTGGGAACCTAGTCGCTTTCACGCCAAACGCCAAGACCTTTTGGAAAAATATATCCTCTAATCCTCCCCGGCGTGATGAATTTGTCACTGCCTCCTCAGTCGCTGTCGTGCAGCAAAACTACCCGCTGGCGGCCTTGAAGGTCAAGTCTATAGCCGGCGGGCACTCCGAATCGACCGCCCAACAGGGCAGCGACTGAACGATATTGACCCGTCCCCAGTTCCAGCGCCGCCAATCCCCCCGGTGCCAGATGATCAGGCAAAGAAAAAATGATCCTTCGATAAGCCGCCAAACCGTCGCTGCCGCCATCGAGGGCCAAATGCGGATCATGATCGCGAACCTCCGGCTCCAAGCCGGCAATGGCGCCACTTGCTATATAGGGCGGGTTTGAAACGATCACATCATATCGGCCGCATAAAGCATGGGCCCAGTCGCCACAGACAACGACCCCCTGCGACGCGAGGCCCAAAGCGGCGAGATTGCTCCGGGCGATGGTGCAGGCGGCGGGCGAAATATCGACCCCTACGCCAAATGCTCCTGGCAGACTCTGCAGAACCGAGCAAAGAATCGCCCCAGAGCCTGTCCCGAGGTCGAGAATCCGCCAGTTTTTGCGAGGAAACTGCGCCGCATGGTCGAGCACGGCCTCAACCAGCGTCTCGGTTTCTGGCCGAGGATCGAGAACGCTCTCCGTGATCTTGAAACGCGCTTGCCAAAACTCCCGGTGGCCGATGATTCGCGACACCGGTTCACGCCGCAGCCGCCGGGCGGCGAAGGACATGAGCGTCGCGGCGCCGGGCCCAACCGGACATTCGGGTTCGCGAACGAGGTTCGCGTGATCGATATCAAGCGCCGCGCAGAGAAGCACGCGGCCATCGATTGGCGCGGACTCGATCCCGCCTTCCCGCAACAGGCGGACGAGCCTGCAAAGCGCGGCGCCGCGCGGCAGCGCCGGGTCAAAATCCGGCGCGGGCGCGATCGTCATGATCCGCTCATGGCGTGGATTGGCCGGCGGCATCGAGCAGAACCCGGGTCAGCCGGGCCGCAAATGCATCGGCCGGCTTCTCCCCCTCCATCACCCGTGCCTCATCGAACAGGAGCCAGATGATATCTTCGAATTTTTCTTTGTCCGGGGCGCCAACTTTCCGGGCCAGGGCGTGAATCAACGGATGCGTGGGATTGATTTCGAGCACCGGCTTCGACCCCGCGCCGAGCCGCCCGCTGGCGGCCAGCATTCGCTCCAGCTGCCGGTCCGGACCGTGATCGGATGCGACAAGACAAGCAGGACTCGAGGACAGCCGGTCCGAGGCGCGGACATCCTCGACCGATTCACCGAGCACCTGTTTCATCAGCGCATAAAGCGTGGCAAGTCCGGCCGCCGGCGGCTCGGGCGCGTCCGCATCTCGCTTCTCCGTCAAGGGAATGGATTTGATGTCGGCCGCGCCCTGTGTCACCGATTTGAAAGGCTTGCCGTCAAAGCCAACCGCTGTCGCGACCCAAAACGCATCGACGGGATCCGGCAAAAGCAAAACCTCGATGCCTCTGGCCCGGAACCCTTCGAGCTGTGGACTGGCCGAAAGACGCGAGAGGTCCTCGCCCAGAAGATAATAGATCGCCGTCTGGTTGGGCTGCAGCGCGCCAAGATAATCCTTGAGGCTGCGGCCGCCTTTGGGAACGGTGGAGGTCGCGAAGCGGGCCAAGCCAAACAAGGAATCGCGCCTTTCTGGATCCTCATAAAGACCTTCCTTCAGAACCGCGCCGAAGTCATCCCAGACCTTGGCGAATTTTTCCTTGTCGCTGTCGGCCAACCTGACCAGTTCTTGAAGAACCCGGTTCGTCACAGCCTTCTTGATGGCGGCGAAAATCGGACTTTCCTGAATGGTTTCACGCGACACATTGAGTGGAAGATCAGCTGAATCAACGACAAGACGGACAAACCGCAGCCATCTCGGCAAAACCTCGGCCGTGTCCGTGATCAGCACATGGCGGACGTAGAGCTTCGCCCGTCCCGACCGCGCGGGATCGAAGAGATCGAAGGGCCGCGACCCCGGCACAAAGGCCAGAACCGTATACTCCTGGCGCCCTTCCACATGCCAATGAATAGTTAAAGCTGGATCATCAAAAATTCCACCAAGCGATTGATAAAACTCTTTATAATCGTGTTCAGTGATAGCAGCCTTGGGTTTGCTCCAAAGCGCGGCTCCCTCCGATATCCGGCGCGGCTCGTTCCCCTTTTCTTCGACAAGCTCGATTGGCACCGTGAGCGCGCTTGAATGTTCGCGCACGATTCGCTCAATCCGGCCGGCTTCGAGATAGTCCTTGGAGGCCTCATTCAAGTGGAGCACGACCCGTGTCCCCCGAACCGGGGCCTCGCCGGGCGCGAGCGTCTCGATGGAAAACGTGCCCTTGCCGTCTGAATGCCAATGGAAGGCTTCGGCCTCGCCCGCCCGCCGCGTGTAAACATCGACGCGGTCCGCCACCATGAAGGAGGCATAAAATCCAATCCCGAACTGGCCGATCAGATCAAGTTTTTCGCGCGCCTCCGCGCTTTCCCCGGCTTCCTCGTCCCCTCTGCCGAGCCGGTCGAGAAAAGCCCGTGTTCCCGACCGCGCGATGGTGCCAAGATGATCGGTGAGGTCTTGATGCGACATACCGATCCCATTGTCTTCGATGGCAAGGCTTTGGGCATCCTTGTCAAGCCCAATCCGGATCAGGAAGGCATCTGGCGCGAGCGCCGGATCGTTGAGTGCCTCGTAACGCAATTTCTCACAGGCATCGGCGGCATTGGAAAGGAGTTCGCGCAGGAAAACATCGCGATCGGAATAGACCGAATGCACCATGAGATGCAGCAATTTGGCAACATCGGCTTGAAAAGCTTGGCTATGACCCGCAGCCTCCGGCATGTCGACACATCTCCTTTCCGGGTTCAAATGAGATTTCTCAAATGAGGTTTCATGGCCTTGAGGGGATATTCAGCCGCTTCCCGATGGACGCCGCCATCTTCCCCGCTGGCCCGGATATTGCCCCGCCGCCTGGCGGATGCAAGAGCCCGCCTTCTTCGCCTTCGCTTTTTCGCGATGCAAAATTCACAAGACTTTTTTGACGGCATGTCGCAAAAAAGTCAAAACAGCCCTTGCCGTCTGGCCCGCTTCAAGCGACGATAATGGTCAAGACATAAAACCAAAAGCGCCCTTCATGAGCGACATGGAGCCTGCCGAAGATCATCGCGCCGCAGGCCCGGCCTGGCCGGGCAACAACGCGCCCGCAGCCTTGCCAGCCGGAGCCGGCACGGCTGCCCCGGCCGGCATTGCGGACGTGGTTTCTTTCAATCGCAAGGAGCTGCGCGCGATTTTCGATCTCTACGGCCGCAAGGTTGCGGGCGGGGATTGGCGCGATTACGCGATCGATTTTTCTTCCCATAAAGCCGTATTCTCGATCTACCGGCGGGCCGCCGAATATGCGCTCTACCGGATCGAGAAGAACCCCAAACTCGCCCGCAAGCAGGGACTTTATTCGGTCGTTACGGCAACCGGTCTCATTTTGAAACGCGGCCAGGATCTCGGCGCCGTCATCGCCGTGCTGGAAACCAGACTGAAGCTCGTTTCGGGGTGATTTTTAAAAAGAACATCGCGAAAGCTTTATTTTAACGCAGCACCGCGCTCTTTGCGACCCGCAAGGGACTCCATGATGGTGCGCTTGCCTCCCCCATCTTCAGTCCCTTTTTTCCGGCCGGGCGTTTCCAAAAATTCGATCGCGTTTCTCAGTCGCCGCGCACGGATTGATGATGCTTTCATGCGCGGATGGCTCGTAAACGGTTCTCGTTTTCGGCCTTATCAATGCTGTTCAAAATGGAAAACTCTCTGGTCATCGAAGGGGACGTCGAGTAAAGAGTTGCTAGACTGCGGCGCGCGCCAATGACCGAGCGGCGACGACAGTCCCATAAGTCAAGCTTTGCTAATTACTGCAAGCATAGGGAGGTTACGCCATGATTCAAATTCACTCTGGGCAAGCCAGCGGCGCTGAAAGACCCATGAACTCGCGCTTGCGGTTTGTTTGCCTGCTTTTAGATCATCCAATCATGGTGGCAGCAACTGTCCTCATGTTGGCCGCTGGCTTCAATTTCCCCGGCAAAGTCTATGCGCAGTCAAGCCAAGATACAGCCAGTTGCATTGAGAAGTGCAAGTCGGACGAAAAAGTCTGTCTTCACAATGGCAGTTCAGAAGAACTGTGCGATTATGATTCCAAACAATGCCAAAAGGCATGCAGCCAGGGGAAGTGATCATACATATGTTGACTTTTCCGATGATCCATATGCAGGGAGGTGCCCGAGAATTATTTAATGCGAGAACACCGGATTTTTCGATGCCGGTGATCGAATGAGACGGTTGCGCGAAGCTGGCACCACCATGAGGACGACATCGATTTCGTCTTTCTTTGCAAAAGGCGGTGGGCCGTATTGCGGTTTGGTTGTCGGGCAAGGCGGCGTGCCGCCTTGCCGTTTGGTAGTTCTGCGCCGAAAGAACGGTCTGTGCGTTTCCGATGCCGTGGCTACCGCTTTGGACCGATGTTGATAAGACCGCCGCCCGCAGGAGATGGGGGCAAGAATGAGTTTCATTGCGAAATTGCCTCGGCTGCGGCCGGCGTCGGGTGAGCTGCTTCATCTTGATCTGATGCGCTTTATCGCGGCGGCGGGAATCGTTTACCACCATTCGCATGAATTCTTTTCCCCGCTGACAAAAAATCCATTTCTGGTCAGAGAACAAAGGGCGGGGACGGCCCTTTTTGTGGACTTGTTCTTTCTTATCTCCGGATTTGTGATCGCGTACATCTACCATAACCGGATGAATTCCGCCGCTGACTATGTAATCTTTCTTCAGCGCCGGGTTGGCCGGCTCGTTCCGCTGCATTGGCTTACGCTGGCCGCGTTTATCGCAATGTGGTCAATGCTTGTGCTTTTCCATTTGTCGGGCACCAACACGCTGTCGTTCAAGCCACAATGCATCGCGGAGACAGCGCTTCTCATGCATTCATTCTTATCGTGCGGAAGGACATTCAACAGCGTCACTTGGTCCATAAGCGCGGAGATGGTGATGTATATTGCCTTTCCTCTTGTCGCTTTTATCGGTGCAAGAAGCGGTTCGGCACTGCTTAGCATCGGTCTCCTGATTCTCACCGGGATGATGACGCTGAGTGTCACTCAGCATGGATGGAATTGGCTTGACAGTTCTTGGATTGAGCTGTCGCCCGTCCCGAGGGCGTTGCCGTCGTTCGTCGTCGGCGCAGCCCTTTTTTACAATCGCACCATCGTCTCGCGGCTTCCCGCGCCAGACCTCATCCTTGCTGTCATGACTCCTGCCCTGATCATCGCGATGGTGACTGGCGTATCGCAGCTCATAACCCTGTTTGCCGTCTATGTGGTTGCCATTGCGGCCGTTTCGGCCGATGTCCAAGGCAAACCGTCCAAGGTGGTGCGATGCTTCGCGCCGCTTGGACAGCTTACCTATTCAATATACATGTGGCATATGTTGTTTATCTCATTTTTGCTGAACGGCATCGGCGACAAATTCATCAATGCAAGCACATCGTCTGCCATCATCCTCGTCGGCGCTTGTTACGTTTCGATATTCACAGTAAGCTATTTGTCGTTCTTCTTTATTGAAACCCCCGCCCGGCGCTGGGTAGACAAGATCAATTTCTGTAAATCCGTGCCCGCTCCGGACCCATCCCCTCACGGCACCGTGGATCGCCCAAAGCTCCCTCTCCACAGTGCCGTTGGAGCAAATAAGCATTAGGCCAGTTGGAGTTTTCGGGGGAAAAGGATTGCTCCAAACGAATTCGGTTATCCGATGAGGCAACTGGCCGCATGGCGGCCGGGCGCCAGCTGAATAGCCGTCAAAAGCCCGTTCAGTGGTACACTTCGCGCTCGCGATTTATAGAACCGTGCTCGCTATCGATCAATCGCGCTTTGATGCTCGACGCAACGCGGCTGGCGAGTATATCGCTTCCCTCGGGATAGAAATGGACGTCTTGCGGCTTTTGGTATTGGTAGGCAGATTCCACGACAGCAGAATATAAATCGTCAATCTGCACACCCTGCTCACGCATCACCGCGAGGGCAACGTCATTGTAATGCGCCACGTCTTCAGGAACACGGCTTTTTGCGCCAGCCGGAACAGGCGTGGTTGTAGCAAATACCAGCTTTGCGCCCGTCTTTTTGAGACGCTCTACGATCTTCTCAAGGTTCGACCGATACGCATCGATTGAAACCCAGCGAGGACCATATTCGACCGGAACCATAGTTTGTTTTCCGGGGGCAATTCCCTCGGACTGGACATGCGCCAAGTCATGCAGCCCGGCATTGAAATGGATCACGGCCCATTGGGTTTGACCAAGCCAGTGGTCAAGATTTTCGAGAATGCTCAGCGTGCTTTCGCAATTTGCCACGGGGCGGATCACATTTGCGATCCCTTCCAATCTCTTCCTCACGGGCAAAATATAAGAAATCGATACGCTGTCACCGATAATCAATACGTTTGGCAGGCTTGGGTCCACCGGGGCTTCGAATATAGCAACACTGCGTTTGATGTGATCTCGTAAGGCTATCACCGCTTCAACCGTCGATGAGGCAAGTCCGGAATAAGCAACAGACGATAAGACAAATCCGCCACACGCACCAATCGCCATCAAACCCGGAATGATATATTTTTTCATTTGTAGCCTGAATTCCGAGAGAGTCCTTCTAAAGCATTTTAAATCGACGGCAGCATGGCCGCAAGTCCAGCCGATCGAAGGCTGCACCCCGGCCAGAGCATAAGCCGGACCGTCAAACGTTCTAGGCGCCGGGCGGCAGGCCATCTCCGGCCCAGAGGATTGGCGGCGCAAGGAAGACGATGAAGGATGAAGGAAGACGATGGAAGACAGCCTGAGCAATTGCATGGAGCCCTTCGCACTTTCGCTCTGGACTGAAGCGGCACCGGCAAGACTTGGAGCCAACGATCGGCGGCCGGATGAAGCCGGCTTAACCTTGCGCGCGGCGAACGGTTTGCGGTACACGAATGCCGCGCGACCGCCGGCTGACAAGCTCGATCCGAGTGCATACACTGTGACTTCGTAACAGCCTCTTGTCTTCAGGAGGGCACCATTGCCGGATTTTCACGTGACCGGTCACCCAGAATCGGCCCCGGCCGGCCTGACTGTCCGCAAGATCGGACTAGCGGATCTCAAAGTCTCTTTGGCCAAAGGTATCGACGATTCCTTGGCGATGCCGACATTCCACGTTTTTCTCGTCCTGACTTACCCGATCGCCCTCATGTGGTTCACCGGCTATGCTTTGCCTCTGCTTTTTCCGCTAACGGCGGGTTTTGCTCTGGTTGGTCCCTTCGCGGGGATTGGGTTGTATGAGATGAGCCGGTGCCGTGAGCTTGGCCTCGACACCTCATGGGGGCACGTGTTCAAGGTTGTCCGCTCGCGATCGATAGTATCGATCCTGTCGCTCGCTCTGTTGCTGCTTGTGATTTTTGTGTCCTGGGTATCCGCGGCCCAATCTCTTTTCATGTCGCTTTTTGGAACCGCGCCACCCAAGTCCTTCATAGCACTTGTCACAACTATTCTCGCCACGCCGGAAGGCTGGACGCTGATTGGATTGGGCAGCGCAATCGGTTTTATCTTTGCCGTGGTGGCGCTGAGCATCAGCGCCGTCTCATTTCCCTTGCTTCTAGACCGCGATGTCGGGGCCCTGGTGGCGGTTCAGACTTCCGTTAGGTCCGTGCTGACGAACCCTTTCACCATGGCGGTGTGGGGACTGATCATCGCGGCGGTTTTGGCGGCCGGTTTCTTGATTCTGTTCGTCGGGCTCGCGGTCGCGGTGCCTATCCTGGCGCACGCGAGTTGGCATCTTTACCGCAGGGTTGTGGAACCGATATCCTGAATCTCCTCTGAGCGTTTTTTCAGGAAAGCACTCAGGTCTTCGTATTGGTGAATGGTTTAAACCATCAGTCCCGGCAGCATGTTTCCCTCGGGCAGAACGCAAGACTGACTGTGAATGCGTCGCGCGCATCACATTTTTCATACGCGTCTAGCTTTCTCGCTTGCTTTTCTGTGGTTTAATTG
>DATJLX010000180.1:0-22273 GCA_035509135.1 Methylocella sp. | reverse complement strand
AATGAACGAGCGGGAAGCGCTGAAGGTGATGGTGCGGCCCTAGGGCATGTTCTGGAAATGTTTTACGACTTTTCCGGTCGGAAGATGCTCTGAGCGCGGTTAGAGTCACTTGTGTCATGTCCGCTTTAGAGAAAGTGTCAGCTCCGGACCGAGCGACCAACATGGGCGCAATCCGGATCAATTAATCCGCGCACCTCACCGCGAAAATATTTTTATTTCAGCGGCACGTTGGCCGAGGCCGCCATGACAACACCGGCTACCAACCATTGAGACCTAACCCGGCGCGCGCATCCAACTTTTGAGGATTTCCTATGCGATCTGACATTGTCCCAGGGGCTATCTTCCCCGACTATGAGCTTTCCGACCATGCCGCGAAACGCCGGAAACTCTCCGAACTGCAAGGACAACATCCAATGGTTCTCGTCCTCAGCCGCGGAGGTTTCTGCCCCAAGGACCGTCGGCAGACTGAAGGGCTTGTTGAACTCCATCGTGAGCTCGAGGTTGCCTATTGCCGGCTTGTTACAATTAGCACCGACAATATCACTGAGACGAATGAATATCGCAGCGGAGTCGGGGCCCACTGGCCCTTCCTCTCCGACGTGGGCCGCATCGTCCAAAAAGATCTCGATATTGCCGAATACACCGATCCTCTCCACAATCCCATGATCCCCCACGTGATTGTCCTTGAACCCGGTCTTGTCATTTATAAGATCTACAATGGCTATTGGTACTTCGGCCGGCCTACTCAGGAGGATCTCCGCCAGGACCTCCGTGCCGTTACCAAGAAATGCCGGCCGGACTGGGACATCACAACGCCCGAACTCAAAGCGGCGTGGCAGCAAGGCCGCAAGGAACTCTTCTATCCATACGGCAAAAAATACGTCCAAACTCTCGGTGAGCAAGATTAGGACCGGTATCGCCATCAGCCGGCCGCGCACCTCACCGCGAAATTTTTTTCAGTCAGTGCAGTTATGACGCCACCGCAGGCCCGTGAGGGCCTGCGACAAGACATGGATTTTTAACATGAGTCCCGCGTTATCCTCAGAACGCGGATGCGCACCCAGCCGAATGTCCGATGCATTCCCTCAGTGCCCGTCGATCTGCCGGCCAACGATCGCGATGGCCTGCTCATAGACCGGCGCCGCATTCCAGGCTTGGATCGCCGCGAAATTGGGTTCGCCCGGCTGGTATCCGGCGCCTGGCTGCCAGCCATGGGCCCTGAGGAAATTCGCCGTCGAGGACAGGGCGCCCGACGGGGTGTCGAGACTTCCGCCGGTGCCATATTCGAGGATGGTCTTAGGCATGAACTGGGTTTGGCCGATCTCTCCGTGCATGGAGCCGCGCGCGTTTGCCGAGATGACCCCGCGATCGATCAGGGTCAGAGCCGCGTTAAGCTGGTCGGTGAAATAGGCCGACCGGCGGCAGTCATAGGCGAGGGTCGCCACCGCCGACAGAAAGTTCTGATTTCCGTGCTCCCTCCCGAAGCCCGTCTCCATTCCCCAAATGGCAATGAGCGGCCCGGGTGGGACGCCGTAGCGTTGCTCGATGGAGGCGAAGAGGGCCGCATTGGATTGCTTGAGCGCCCGCCCGCGCGACGCGATGACCGAGCCGCCGCGCTTGGCGAGAAACTGATCGAGCGACACGTGAAAGCCATGCTGGCCCCGGTCAGCCCCGATGGTCGCCGCCGCATAGTTTGTCGCCAAAAGGGCTGCGACCGTGGAGCCGCTGACGCCCCGTGCCCTGGCTTCCTCGGCGAACTGCCTCTTCCACGCCTCGAAGCCGGCCGCCGTGTTGCCGCACTGCGCGGCGTCGGCTTTGCCGGCCATCCACACGAGCGCCGCCAAGGCGGCGACGGTGACGGTCTTGAACTGCCTGCCCTTGGTCATTCAGAACTCCTTTCGCACCTCTTTTGCATCAGACGAAACGCTGGTTTTGCATCAGACGAAACGCTGGCCCGCCATCCTTGCCGGGATGAGGTGTGATCGCCGCCTCTCACCCGAAGCCGCGGGCCGCCGCCGGTTGCCCGCGCCCTCACCTCGAAAATTTCTTATATTTCAGCCGGTGCGGGATGATGCTGTCTAGCCCCAAGCGGCGTTTCTTGTCTTCCTCGTAATCGGCGAAATTGCCTTCAAACCATTCAACGTGGCTGCTGCCCTCGAAGGCCAGCATATGCGTCGCGATGCGATCCAGAAAAAAGCGGTCATGCGAGATGATCACCGCGCAACCGGCGAAATCGGTCAGCGCTTCTTCGAGGGCGCGCAGCGTATCGACATCAAGATCATTGGTCGGCTCGTCGAGGAGCAGGACGTTGGCGCCGGATTTCAGCATTTTGGCAAGATGCACGCGATTGCGCTCACCGCCGGAGAGCTGGCCGACTTTCTTTTGCTGGTCGGAACCCTTGAAATTGAAGGCAGAAGTATAGGCGCGCGAATTGACCTCGCGCTTGCCGAGGGCGAGAAGCTCGTTGCCGCCAGAAATTTCTTCCCACACAGTCTTCTTGCCGTCGAGTGCATCGCGCGATTGATCAACATAACCAAGATGCACCGATTCGCCAATGTCGATCGTGCCCTTGTCGGGTTTTTCCTGGCCAATGATCATCCGGAACAACGTCGTCTTGCCGGCACCGTTCGGGCCAATCACACCGACAATGCCGCCGGGCGGCAGTTTGAACGAGAGATCGTCGATGAGCAGCGTGTCGCCGAAGCCCTTCGAGAGATGCGAGAAACTGATGACATTGTTGCCAAGCCGCTCGGCGACCGGGATGACGATCTGCGCCGCCGTGGGGGCCTTGTCGTTCTGCTTCTGGACAAGCTCCTCATAGCGCTGGATGCGGGCCTTGGATTTGGCCTGACGCGCCTTGGGGCTTGAGGCGATCCATTCGGATTCGGCTTCGAGCTGGCGCTGGCGGGCTTCTTCCTCGCGGCCTTCCTGGGCGAGGCGCTTCTGCTTTTGTTTCAGCCAGGCGGAATAATTGCCTTCGTAGGGAATGCCGCGGCCGCGGTCGAGCTCGAGAATCCAGCCGGTGACATTGTCGAGAAAATAACGGTCGTGGGTGACGATCAGGATCGCGCCTGGATAGCTGCGCAAATGGCCCTCAAGCCAGTTCACGGTTTCCGCGTCGAGATGGTTGGTCGGCTCGTCGAGCAGCAACAGTTCCGGCTGCTCCAGCAGCAGCCGGCAGAGGGCGACGCGGCGGCGCTCGCCGCCGGAGAGCTTGACGACGGCGGCATCGTCGGGCGGACAGCCGAGCGCATCCATGGCCTGATCGATCTGCGCGTCGAGATCCCAAAGGCCCTTGGCCTCGATCTCATCCTGCAGCTTGGTCATTTCGTCGGCGGTCTCGTCGGAATAATTCATGGCGAGCTCGTTGTAGCGGTCAAGGACCGCCTTCTTTCCGGCGACGCCTTGCATTACATTGCCGCGCACATCGAGGCCGTCGTCGAGGAGCGGCTCCTGCGGCAGATAGCCAACCCGGGCGCCTTCCGCGACGAAACCCTCGCCGGTGAACTCCTTGTCAATTCCGGCCATGATCCGCAAAAGGGTCGATTTACCGGCGCCATTGATGCCGAGCACGCCGATTTTCGCGTCGGGGTAAAATGAAAGATTGATGTTCTCCAGGACTTTTTTTCCGCCTGGGTAGGTCTTGGTCAGACCTTGCATGTGATAGATGAATTGCCGCGCCATGGAGTTCCTTGGATTTTTCGGTAACCGTATGCCGCGACGGGTTTAGACGCGCCGGGCGGGGCGGTCCAGGGTGCTCATGAAAATAGAGGCCATCGCAAAGCCAAAAAATGATGCAGTCTCCGCGGCGGCCCATCCGGCCGTGCCCTTGCAGCGGCAAGTCCCGCGGCAAGCATTCCATTTGGAGCGGGAGGCCGGCCTTTTGAGAGAGGATAAAGCCGTGGCTGATAGCAGATTGCGCGATCTTGGAACAATCGTTCCTGGTAGCCGCCGGGCGGAGCCGGACGCACCCTCATTGTCACCGGTCAAAAGCCAGAGCTTCGCAGTTGAAACCGTCACGCCGTCCGAGCCAGTCTTTGCCGCCGACCTTCCCGACGGAACCGACGCGCTGGGACTTGACCCGCCCCTCGCCCTGCTCGCCGAGCTCGCGGCGCATAAACGCACCGAGACCCCCCTCACGATCGGTCTTTTCGGCCCTTCCGGCTCCGGTAAGAGCTTTGCCTTGACGAAGCTTATCCAGGCGATCGAGGATTTGAGCCGCGCCGCGGCCACTTCCGACACGCCTTTTCTCGGCGAGATCCTGACGCTTCGCGTCGATGCCACCGATATGGCCGAGACTCCCGCCACGGCTCTGGCCGGCGCCCTCCATGCGAGCCTGGCCAGAACCTATCCCGCCTTTGCGGCCGAGGCGGCACGGGCCGCGCGGGATCCGCGCGCCGTGGCAAGTGAAGCCTTGGAACGGCTCGATCTATCCCGCCGCAAACTCGAGGCCGAGAAGCGGACCCTCGAAGACACCAATGTCCGGCGGGCCCGGCTCACCGAGGCCGTTCTTTACGAAACCGCTGGATCGCAGATCGACGCTTATGCGAACGCCAACAAGAGTCGGATCAAAACCCTTTTCTCCCGGTTAGGCTTCACCGGTGATTCGCTCCTCGCTTTTAAGGACACGGCCGGGACCATCGCCAGTGCGGATGGTGCGGAGAGGCGCCGCGGCGGCTTCGCGTTGCGGGCGTTTTTTGCGTTCAAAGGGCAGACAAAGTTGATCGCGGCCGCCATTATTCTCTGCCTTGCCGGCATGGGTTTGCGCATCGCTTTTGACCAGCAAGCGGTTTGGCTTGCCTGGCTGCGCGCCACGGACTCCGCCGCGCCCATTGCGAATTGGCTCGAAACGCACATGGATTGGCTGTTAAGCCTGCGGGCCATCTTTTTTCTTGGCGCGGCCCTGGCGCTCGGCGTCAATCTTTGGCGGGCCTCACATCTGCTTCGGCTCGTGTTCCGAGGCGCTGACTTACTTGAAGCCGATCTGACCCTCCGCCGGCGCGAGCTCGATGATTTTTTTGCTTTTCAGACCGGCCGGGTGGACGCCCTTGCCGCCGAAGTGAGCATTCTTTCCCGCCGCGCCGCCGATGCGGAAAGGCGGGCGAGCGAAATGCAGGCTGGTCTCTCGACGCTCGCCGAGCCCGCTCCTTTCACCATGGATATCGCCACCGAGCTCGCCCGTACGTTCGTGACGACCGTTGGCGCCATGATTGTCAGGTCCGCGCCACTGGGCAAGCGCAAGAATGGCGGGCCGCCACGGCGCATTGTTTTCGCAATAGACCATCTCGATTCCATGCCGGCTGCCCGCTCGCGCGACATTCTGGAACTTGCGCGGTCTTTGTTCAAACAGGGATTTGTCGTTTTGACCGCCGCCGATTCGGCTCGCCTCGTGGCGGCGGCGGGCGAGACCGCGTTCGACCTCAACAAATGGATTCAAGTGCCGTTTCAGCTCGGCGAACTCGCGTCGCGTGCCGATTACGCCACCCTGGTTGGCCAGATTCTCAGCGGTCAGGGAGAAGTGGGGCGGTTCAGTCGCGATCCCACCACATCGTTGCTTGACCAGCCGGTATCCGCCACCGAGGCGCAGCTGCTTGCGGGTTTGGCCCCGCTCGCGGGGGGCTCGGCCCGTGCCCTCAAGCGCTTCGTCAATCTCTATCGCCTCGCCCGGACGCAACAACAAGTTCACAAGGGGGCGCTCGCTTTCATGCTGGCGCTCGACGCGGGTGGCACGCCATCCGAGATCGCTTCGGTCGGCGATACTCTCTGGCGGGCCAACCCGGAAGCTGACCTTGACCTTGGCCATTGTGGCGGGCGCCTCTCGGAGGCATTGGCGGTGGCACAATCTGCGCTCGGCCGGATTGGCGTGGATGACGCCCGCCGCGCGGCCGCGACGGTCCGCCTATTTTCTTTCCATAATCGCGCCGGCGATGTCCATGCCGAGCCGGCCGGCGCGCCTAAGCTGCCTTGACCTTGTCCAATAATGGCTTCTTCGGCCCTGGTATGTATGAGGGTTTCCTTTGGTCACCTGATGGAAACGAAAGAACTCTTAAACGGCATGGGCGAAGCCATAGTGAGCAGCGCAAGGCATTGCCATACAATATTCACAGAGTTTTTATCCTCTATCTCAACCATTATTCGTCCGCCAGCTGATTTTTAAACCCATTTGGGTGAGGCGCGCGCCGCCAGCTCAAGGCATATTAGAATAAAGCTAGCGATGGATTGGAGAATCATGAACACTTTAGGTGAAATTAAAGAGAGGGATCCCGCCCGTAAAACCCATTTGGGTGAAGCGCCGGGCCCGAGCCAAGACCATAGTTCCGCTGAGGTTCGGCAGGATGGTCAAAATATGCGGGCGGAACGAGAATCCAAAGAGAAAGACACTCACAAGCTGATTATCGAGGTCGCGGAACGCTTGTTCCGGCAAATCGGGTTCCAGAAGACGACGGTCGCCGATATCGCCCGCGAGTTGCACATGTCTCCGGCGAACGTCTATCGCTTCTTTGCCGCGAAATCGGAAATCAACGAAGCGGTCTGCATGGATCTCCTTGGCAAGATCGAGGCCGAGGCGGAAAAAATTGCGGCTTCGCGCGGGACCGCTGCTCAAAAAATACGCAACTTGATCGCATCCGTCGAAAAGACGCATCACAAACAATATCTGTCCGACCGCAAACTGCATGATTTGATTGAAGCCGCGATAACGGAAAATTGGGCGATCATGCGGCAGCATTCCGAACGGATGGCGGCCATTTTGGAGCAAATCATCGCGAGTGGCATGACATCGGGTGAATTCCCGCCGGGAGATGCCGCGCTTGCCGCGCGCCTCGTCAACACAGCCTGCATCCGGTTCTGCCATCCCCGCCTGATCGTGGAATATGAACAGGAGCCAGAACCGACGCTCGACCAAATGATCGGTTTTTGCCTCGCGGCGATTACCAGGCCGCACGTCTGAAGCGGGACCCGCGGCGGGTGAGGGGAAGACTTTCGTCCTCCATGGGGTCACTCACCCTTCATGGCGAAGAGCCAAATTGGCTTGTTTCGAGCCGTCTGTGAACCGGATCGAGGGGCGCGTTCCTCTTTTCGCTGGTGGAGCGGGTTCCGGTTTCCACTGCGCCGCGGCGCAGTGGAAGGGCGCAACTTTAAGCAACTTTAAGACGCAAGGGCTTCAACATGAGCCGTTCAGCATCTCCATCGCGATGATCTCTCGCTGATCCCTCGAAAGAGTCAGCAATTACAAGTCTGATCCAGTAGCCTCGGCTCCCTTGGCCTGAATTCGGCTGCGCCAGTCCTGAAATCCGAACAAGCTGATCGGTCCTTCGGCCGCTTCCTTATGGGTAAGCGGCTGTCTCTTCTCATCAAGAAAATGCGATTTCACAAAGATGGAGAGGGCTTTCGATCCCAAGGTCTCTGAAAGCACTCTAGGAATATTTGAGAAATTCCCTTAGATGACCTGATTCCATGGGGTCCGGAACCGCCATAAGGAAGGTCTCGGGCAGATCATTCTCCGGAGGGACATTTGGCCATCGAACCCGCTGGCGAATCGCCGGCGCCAGTTGGGACCGCCACCAAGAAAAGGCTGCATGATCTTGCCCTTGGCATCGAGCGTATCGGCTTCGTCTCTTTGCGTTTTCCCCGTGCCATCGCTTTTGTCGCGGTGCTTCTTGCCGTGGCGGCCGGTTTCGGCGTCGCCCGGCTCAAAGTCGATGATTCGCTGAGCCAGCTGTTTCGTTCCGACACACCGGCGTTCCGGCAATATGAGGAAGTGACACGCCGTTTTCCGTCGAGCGAATACGATGTGCTCGTTGTCATTGAAGGCAAAACGCTGCTCGATCGCGATTCAGTCGAAAAACTGGGGGATCTCGTGACTGATTTGCAGTTGATCGATGGCACGCGCGGTCTCATTTCGATTTTCTCGGCGAGGCAGCCGCCACGCAATGGGGAAATTCCAGCCCCCCTTTTCCCTTACCCCTTACCGGAGGGGCCTGCCTACGAGGCCCTGGTCCACCGCGTCATGGAAAATGAGCTCATCCGTGGCAAGCTTTTGTCGGAGGATGGCCAGCTCACCTTGATTGTGGTCGCGCTCGACCCATCCGTCGTCGCGAGCAGCAGGCTGAGCGGCACCATTGGTGAAATCCGCCAGACAATGAAGGAGGATTTGGCCGGGCTTGGTCTCAACGCGCAGCTTTCCGGAGTTCCGGTCATGCAGCTTGAGATCCGCAACGCAGTCGAGCATGACAGGCTTGTTTACAACGTCGCCGGATTCACCGCTGGCTGTCTCATCGCCATTGCCTTCTTCCGGCGCGTTTCCTTCATGATCATCGCGGCCGGGCCGCCACTGATCGCCATTCTCTTCGCACTTGGCGCGCTGGGCTGGCTCGATTTCCGCCTCAACATGTTTCTCAATGTGATGACACCGCTCATCATGGTGATCAGCTTTTCCGACAGCATGCAGCTGACCTTCGCTGCGCGTGACCGTCTGCTCGCGGGTCAACACAAATATGAGGCCTTGAGAAATGCGATTTTGGTCGTTGGACCGGCCTGCGTTTTAACCCATGCGACGGCCGCCATTTCCTTTGTGGCCCTGCATTTTTCCGAATCGGACCTGATCCGGAGCTTTGGCGAGGCGGGACTCATCGCGACCCTCATCGCGCTTGCCGCCGTGTTGATTCTGATGCCGCTTCTTGGGGTCCTTTTGTTGCGCAGGGAAACGGCCTTTGCCGCCGCGGTCGCAGGCTCGGATCTCGGGGTTGAGACGTTGCGCCGGTTTTGCAGATTTATCGCCAGCCGCATGGTTCGCCGGCCAGCCCTTTACAGTCTCGCTGGCCTTCTTGTGGTCGCCGGGCTTGGCGTCAACTACGCCCAGCTCGAGCCGCGATACCGGCTCGCCGATCAAGTTCCGAATCGGGAACAGGCCGTCTCGGCGAGCCACCTTCTCGACGTCAAACTCACGGGCGCCAATCCGATCGATGTGCTCATCGAATTTCCGAAGGGAAAATCGCTCTATGCGCCCGAAACCCTCGCGGTAATCGCGGAGGTTCATGCCTTTCTTGAGAAACAAGCCGGTGTCGGCAATGTCTGGTCGCTCGAAACCCTGCGACGGTGGCTCATCAAGGCGGGCAAACCGAGTATCAGCACCTTGAAAGAATATGTCGATCTGCTTCCGAACTATTTAACGCGGCGATTCATCTCGGCGAGGCAGGACGCCGTTATCGTCTCGGGCCGCATCCCGGATAAAGACGCGAGCCAGCTCCTTCCCATCGTTGATGCGCTGGACAAATCGCTGGCGAGTGTCCGCACGGAGCACCCCGGATACAGGATATCCGTGACAGGTCTTGCGGTCATCGCCGCGCGAAACAGCGCCAACATGATTGAAAAATTGAATCGCGGCTTGACGGTCGAGTTCGCATTCGTCGCGATCTTCATCGGGCTCGCGTTCCGGTCGTCTGCCGTGATGTTGTCCGCCATCTTGCCGGGAATTTTTCCGGTTGTCGCGTCGGGGGCGATATTGCGCGCAACGGGGCAAGGTCTGCAATTCGCAAGCGTCGTGGCCTTGATCGTCTCGTTTGGATTGGGCTTAAGCGCAACGATCCATTTCCTCAACCGGTTGCGCCTTGAGGACGATCCTGCCAAGGATCCAGGCGTCGCCGTCGAACGTGCGACGGTTCTCGTGGGTCCGGCCCTCATCCTGACTTCCGTGGTGCTTGCCTGCGGGTTGGCGGTAACGGTCTTTTCCAGCTTGCCGTCGCTGCGTCTTTTCGGCTGGCTAAGCGCCTTCGCCATGATCGCCGCGCTGACCGCCGACCTCTTTATCTTGCGGCCGACCGCCATGTTCCTGCAAAGGCTCTCCCGCAAGGCCACGGCCTGGCGCGAGAGCCGACGATTGCCCAAGCGGTAGGCCTGCTGTCTTAGCCCTTGTGCAAGGTAATCGACACCGCAGCCACGTCCGTCCCTTGCGGTCTGATCGACACCGACTGCCTGTCACCATGAGTATGGACATCGAGGCGAGCCGTGAAGCTACCGCCCACCACATTCGCGACGATCTCCGAACCGCTGGCGCGGCCAGAAATGCTTCCCGACACGCCGCGGGTCGCCTCGGACCAGGAGCCGGAAAGCGAGCCGCCTGCGGACATGACATTGCTGCTGATCTCAAGCCGGTAGCTCTCGCTTGCACAACGCAGTGTTTGTTGAAGGGCCCGGCCGGTTTCATAAACCGAATAGCTTGCCCGGCAGCGAATCCGCTCGGCGGTGCCATCGGTCATGGTGATGGTGCCCGAACCCGACCAATGTCCCGAAAATCCGAGGAATGGGCTCTCCGGGCCTGGATCCGCTTGGAGTGGGGTGGAGAGAAACAAAAATCCACAGACAAACACCGCTTTTTTGAACTGGTGAGCCAATGATGCCGAAAAAAATGATGCCATCACATATGCCCCTTCAAAATATATAACCTGTGCACGAACGACTTTGATTTAATACCACTTCATTGATGTAGAGCTAACATTTCCGACTTCTTAACGCCAACATTTCTGGCTTCGTTGCATGGATTATTGTCAAATCTTCTTTCAGATGGCCGCAGGCCGGTTACGGATCAGGATGCCACGCGGCCCTTCGATTGGGAAAGCCCAAGCCCGAAGATCGTGGCGGACAACAAGACGATCGCCAAGCCTGAGAGGCCAGCATTGACGAAAGCGAGATTCATGAGAGTGAAAAGACAGCCTCCCGCGGCGGCGGCAAAGAAGGAGTCGCGGCCTCGCTGCGTCGCGCCGCGCAAAAAAAAGAACACGGCAAAGGCTGCCGCCATGACGGACAACCAGAGAAAGGCCTTGCCCATTTCAATCGAAATCTTGGCCGCCGAGGTAACGGCTCCGGTGTCGTGGGGAGCGGCATTGCTTGATTGATAGATTGGCAATAAGGCGCTGAAACTGCCAGCCCCGTCCCCCCAAAAAGGGGCATCGCTCAGGATGCGTTGCGTGAGTTCGAAGGAGGCCGTGTCTTTGGCGACGAAGGCGAAACGCGGGTCAGGGTCACTTGCCGCGACCGTCACCAAGGCTGCGGCAACGACAGCCGCGGTGACGCCGATCGCGGCGGCGCCCAAACGGCCCAGCGCCCAGCGGCGGATCGCCGCCACGGCACAGAAAATGAAGAAACCGGAACCTGCGGCAAAGATCAGCGAACCCGACCTCGTCACCGCGATGGTGCTTGCGCAAATTACAAACCCGATCAAACACGCAACCAGGGAAAAGACAAATTTCTCCTGGCTTCGTCCGGAGCTGAAGCGGCGAGTCTCGTAACGCTCATAAACGAAGAGGGCACAGGCACTCGAAAGGGTGACGCCAAGACAAGCGCAATCGACCACTTCCTCGTGCATCGCGGGGGTGCCGAAGCCGAACAGATTATGGAAGAGCCCAATCAAGGAAATGGCGACGACAGCCACGGTCGTGCCGAGCAAAACCGATTCGGCGCGTTCGCGCTTGATCGTCACCGTGGCCGCCAGCAAGACCATGCCGGCCGCCGTAAGATAGCGCATAAGAGTGAGTGCCGTGGCTCCGATGTCGACACTGATGCTTCCGGCAACTCCGTGCGGGAAGCCAGGGCTGACGCTCATCCAGACGGGATTCGCCACAAATGGCAGCGGCAACATCTGAATGACCATCAATGCCGGCGGGAAAGCGGCGGCAAGGACAAGAGGAGACGAAACCAGTTTCGACAGATGCTGCGCTTCGCCCGCCGCCAATTCGACGGAAACAAGAATGAGTCCTGCCGCGATCAGCAATGGAACAAGATAGGGAGGAAGAGGTCCGTCCATCGCGATCATCACGGGACAAAGACCAAGAAGACCAAGGAGTATGACGAGCGCGGAGGTCATGGGATCGGATAGGTCTCAAAGGATTGGAAACGGGCTTAATACCCAGACGGATAAAGGACATTCGACTGCCCGTCACGGCGGCTTATACGGATCATGGGGTCAGGGATTCGCTTGCCTGAGTTTGCGCGAACCATCGGTAGACTTTGCGAATGCCATCTTCAAGGGTTGTTTTGGGCCGCCAGCCGAGCGCCGCCAACCGGCTCGAATCCATCAGTTTGCGCGGCGTGCCGTCCGGTTTGCTGGTATCGAAGACGAGTGTCCCTTCAAAGCCAATGACGCGGCCGATCATCTCGGCAAGCTCGCGGATGCTCACATCGGAGCTCGCGCCGCAATTGATCGGCTCGCGACCGTCGTAACGATCCATCAAAAAAACCACGGCATCCGCCAAATCATCAACATAAAGGAACTCCCGCAAGGGCGTTCCGGTTCCCCAGACGACAACTTCTGTCTTGCCCTCGGCCTTTGCCGTGTGGAATTTACGGATAAGAGCTGGCAAGACATGACTCGTCGAAAGATCAAAATTGTCGTTTAGGCCATAAAGATTGCAGGGCATAATGGAGATGTAGCGGCGGCCATGCTGGGACCGGTATGCCTGACACAATTTGATACCAGCGATCTTTGCAATCGCATACCACTCGTTGGTTGGCTCGAGCGGGCCACTCAACAATGCTTCTTCCTTGATCGGCTGCGGCGCGAATTTCGGATAGATGCAGGACGAACCAAGAAAGACAAGCTGCTCGACATTGGCGAGATGCGCCGCCTGAATGACATTTGTTTCAATCACGAGATTATCGAAGAGGAAATCCGCGGGGTAGGAATCATTTGCAAGGATTCCGCCGACCTTGGCGGCGGCGAGGATGATCACATCGGGCTTCGCCCGCGCCACCCATTGCCGGACGGCGTCCTGCTCGCGGAGATCGACATCGCGGCGGTCCACCGTGAGGATTTCCACGTCTTCCCCGGCGAGACGGCGCATGATCGCCGAGCCAACCATGCCACGATGGCCGGCAACCCAGATCCGCCGTTTGCCCTTGGTCCTCGCTATATGCTCAGCCATGCAACGCTCCTCAGACCCGGCCGCGTTCCTTCATGACGATCAAGTCACTCGCGACCATCTCCGAAACGAGTTGTGAAAAACTGATCGTGTGTTTCCAGCCGAGTTTGTTGAACGCCTTGCTGGGATCGCCGAGGAGAAGATCGACCTCCGTTGGGCGAAAGTAGCGAGGATCGATCGCGACAAGATTCCGGCCGCTCTTTGTGTCGAAACCGCGCTCCTCGATGCCCGCTCCTTTCCAGGCGATCTCGATGCCAATCTCGGCAAAGGCGCATTCGACGAATTCGCGCACCGTATGAGTTTCCCCGGTCGCCAGAACATAGTCATCGGGCTCCGGCTGTTGCAGAATACGCCACATCCCCTCGACGTAATCCCTTGCGTGGCCCCAATCCCGCTTGGCGTCGAGGTTGCCCAAAAAGAGCTTGTCTTGAAAGCCGAGATGGATGGCCGCGACAGCGCGGGTGATTTTTCGCGTCACAAAGGTTTCGGCCCTCGTCGGGCCTTCATGGTTGAACAGGATTCCGTTCGACGCGTGCATTCCATAGGCTTCGCGGTAATTGATTGTGATCCAGTACGCATAAAGCTTGGCGACGGCGTAGGGCGAGCGCGGATAAAACGGCGTGGCCTCGTTTTGCGGGACGGCCTGCACTTTTCCATAAAGTTCCGACGTCGAAGCCTGATAGAAGCGGGTTTTTTGAGCGAGGCGCAAGATGCGGACCGCTTCGAGAAGGCGAAGCGTGCCAATGGCGTCGGCATTCGCCGTATACTCTGGCGTCTCAAAACTGACCTGGACGTGGCTTTGCGCGGCGAGGTTGTAAATTTCGTCGGGCTGAACCTCCTGGACGATGCGAATGAGATTTGTCGAATCGGTGAGATCGCCATAATGCAGCAGAAAGTTGACGTTCGACTCGTGCGGGTCGAGATAGAGATGATCGATACGGTCGGTATTGATCAATGACGACCGCCGCTTCACGCCGTGAACGAGGTAGCCCTTGGAGAGAAGGAGTTCGGCGAGCAAGGCACCATCCTGACCGGTGACGCCGGTGATCAAAGCAACTTTAGTAGACATGAGAAACAAAACCTCGAATTCAGGCGTCCGCGAGCGGACATTGTTAGGATGATATTACGGGTTTATAATATTGTAAGGTTTATAATAGCGGTGTAATAATAACAGAAGGGCAATGATCCCGCCCTCTCCAAAATGCTGCGCCTCAGAGCGCTTGCCAGCGCCGCCGCTGGCTTGAACCGGCGCCGGCGAAGGGGCTGCCTTGGGCTCTGCCGTTCAGCTTTCTCCTTGTGCTTGGGCGACCGAGACGGCGGTCATATTGATGAGACCGCGTACCGTCACCGAAGGCGTCAGAATATGGGCCGGCTTCGCGGCGCCGAGCAGAATCGGGCCGACCGGCAGGGTATCGGCCATGATCATCGTCATTGTATAGGCGATATTGGCGGCGTCGAGATTGGGCATGATAAGAATGTTCGCCTCGCCTTTCAGCCGCGAGGAAGGCAACACGAGATCGCGCAACGCCTGCGATAGGGCCGTATTCGCCTGCATCTCGCCATCGGCTTCAAGATCGGGGGCGCGATCGCGCAGGATGCCCAGCGCGTCGCGCATCTTGCGGGCGGAGGGCGTCTCATCGGAGCCGAAATCCGAATGCGACACCAGGGCAATTTTCGGCTCGATCCCGAACCGGCGGACGTGCTCGGCGCACATCAGCGCCATTTCCGCAATCTCCGGGGCGGAGGGATCGTGCCGGACATGCGTGTCGGCGATAAAAAAGGGGCCCTTATTGGTGATCATCAAGCACATCGCGGAAAGATCAGTCGCGCCGGGAACGAGCCCGATGATGTCCTTGATGGAGGGCAGATGCGGATTGAAGCGCCCGTCGAGGCCGCAAATCATGGCGTCGGCGTCGCCACGTCGCACCGCAATCGCCGCGATCACCGTCGAATTGGTCCGCACCAAGGCGCGCGCGGCCTTGGGCGTGATCCCGTGCCGGCCGGCCGACTCAAGACAGGATTCGACATAATCGCGATAGCGGGGATCGTCTCCGGGATCGATGAGTTCGAAGTCCCTTCCCGCACGCACAGACAACCCAAACCGCTCAATGCGGGCCTTGATCACCTCTGGACGGCCGATGAGGATCGGCTTGGCGACCCCTTCCTCGACGAGGGTTTGGGTGGCGCGCAGCACCCGCTCATCCTCGCCTTCCGCATAGATCACCCGCTTTGGGCACGCCTTGGCGGCTTCGATCACGGGCTTCATAACGAAACCGGAACGGAACACGAAGCGCCACAATGTCTCTGCATAAAGAGCAAAATCCGGAATTGGCCTTGTCGCGACGCCCGTGTCCATTGCCGCCCTCGCGACCGCCGGTGCGATGCGCAGGATCAAGCGTGGATCGAAAGGCGCCGGAATGAGACCATCCTTGCCATAATGCCGCGCCTCGCCGCCGTAGGCCCGGGCAACCACATCGGATGGCGGCTCATGGGCGAGTTGCGCGATCGCCCGTGTCGCGGCAAGCTTCATTGCTTCATTGATGACCGTGGCGCCAACATCGAGGGCGCCGCGGAAGATATAGGGAAAGCAGAGGACATTGTTCACTTGATTGGGAAAATCGGACCGCCCGGTGCAGATCATGGCGTCTGGCCGCGCCGCGAAGGCAACCCCAGGCTCGATTTCTGGGGCTGGATTGGCAAGCGCCATGATCAGCGGCCTGGGGGCCATCTCCTTGACCATCTCCGGCGTCAAAACGCCACCCGCCGATAGTCCGAGAAAAATATCGGCGCCGCCGATCACATCCTTGAGCGTTCGCGCATTGGTGTCCTTGGCATAGACCTCCACCACGCTATTCATCAGGGCCTTGCGGCCGCGATAGACGACGCCTTCGATGTCGGTCACGAAAATGTTTTCAGGCTTGGCGCCGAGAACAACGAGAAAATTAAGACAGGCCAGCGCCGCCGCGCCAGCGCCCGAAGTCACGATTCGCACCTCGCCGATGGATTTACCGGTAATCTCCATCGCGTTGAGAATCGCCGCGCCGACGATGATCGCGGTACCGTGCTGATCATCATGAAACACCGGAATCGCCATGCGCTCGCGCAGCTGACGCTCGACCTCAAAACATTCCGGCGCCTTGATATCCTCGAGATTGATGCCGCCAAAGGTCGGCTCCAGCGCGGCCACGATATCGACCAGGCGGCCGACATCGGTCTCCGCGATCTCGATATCGAAAACGTCGATTCCGGCGAATTTCTTGAAGAGAACCGCCTTGCCTTCCATCACGGGCTTGCCGGCAAGGGCGCCGATGTTGCCGAGCCCCAAGACGGCGGTGCCATTGGTCACTACAGCGACGAGATTTTGCCGGATCGTGAGTTCAGCCGCCGCCTGAGGATCGGCGGCGATCGCGAGGCAGGCGGCGGCGACGCCCGGCGAATAGGCAAGCGAAAGATCATGCTGGGTGGCGAGCGGCTTCGTTGCTACGATCTCAAATTTGCCGGGGCGGGGCGAACGATGGTAGAGGAGCGCACTCGACGCCAGATCGGGGCTTATGGAATTGGCCATGAAGCAGCTTTCAATCGAAACACCGGGCTTGGGATAGCTGGGCCCCGCGCCGATGTCCACCATGGCGGTCCAGGTTTTGAGAGCGTCCTTAATAGCCGAACCAAATGCGCGCCGCTTATAAAACAATTCATGGGACGATTCTTGGCCGCCGTCGACACAAGCCCGATCGAAATCGCCCGCGACCTTGCCAGTCTCGGGGCAAGGCTCGGCGAATGGCGCAGCTTGGGCGAGACAATCGGCCTTGTACCGACGATGGGCGCCCTTCATGCCGGACATCTCTCCCTCGTTGATGAAGCAAAAAAACACGCACGCAAGATCGTTCTGTCGATTTTCGTCAACCCGGCGCAATTCGCGCCCTCGGAAGATTTCGATGCCTATCCGCGATCCCTTGCCGCCGACGTCGCCCAATTCGTGTCGGCCAACGGTGATTTGCTGTTCGCCCCCGAAATTTCGCACATCTATCCACCAGGCTTCGCCACCTCGATCTCGATCAGCGGTCCGGCGGCCGCCGGACTTGAGGACCGTTTCCGGCCTGATCATTTTTCAGGCGTTGCAACCATCGTGGCGAAGCTCTTGAACCTCTGCCGCCCCGACGTCGCGATCTTCGGCGAGAAGGATTATCAGCAGCTGAAGGTTGTGACGCGGATGGCGCGGGATCTCGATTTCGAGACGAGGATGATCGGGGCGCCGACGGTGCGCGAGCCTGATGGGCTGGCGCTGTCATCGCGCAACGTCTTTTTGTCAAAAAAAGAGCGGGCCGTGGCGCCTTGTCTTCATGCTGCCCTTGTCCGCTGCGCCCGCGACATCACGGAAGGGGTCAAGATTGAAGCGGCTCTCGGCACCGCAAGGGAGACGCTCGCGGCGGCCGGCTTCGTCACGGATTATTTCGAAGCGCGCCACGCGGAAACCTTGGCGCCCGTTGCCTCCCGCGGAGAGGGGCCGGTCCGGCTATTGGCCGCCGCCAAACTCGGCAAGACCCGGCTGATCGACAACATCGCTGTTTAGGCTTTTGACGCATCGGCCACCCATTGAAGGCTCTTTTTCCCCGCAAGCGGCCAATAATATGGCAGGCTTGGCCCTATGTTTGGTCCTTGAGCCGCCATCATGCTTCACGCGCTCCGTTCCCTCACCCAAAAACAGCGCGGCGCTGTCTTGGCGAGCTATCTCGGCTGGACGCTCGATGCCTTCGATTTCTTCATTCTCGTCTTTGTCTTGGACGAGATCGCGAAAGACTTCGGCACTGGTGTGACGGATGTCACCTATGCGATCTTCCTCACTTTGGCGGCTCGGCCGCTCGGCGCCCTTATCTTCGGCCTTGCCGCCGACCGCTTTGGCCGGAAGCCGGTGCTGATGATCGATATTCTGAGCTTTTCCCTGCTCGAATTGGCCTCCGGCTTTGCCCCTGGCCTTGGCTCATTCCTCGTCCTTCGCGCCCTTTTTGGCGTAGCGATGGGGGGTGAATGGGGCGTTGGCGCCGCCCTCACGATGGAAACAATCCCCCCACAATCGCGGGGCGCCGTCTCGGGACTCTTGCAGACCGGCTATCCGAGCGGTTACCTGATCGCCTCGATTGTCTATTTCGCGCTCTTCAGCACAATCGGCTGGCGAGGCATGTTCATCGTGGGGGCGCTGCCCGCGCTGCTCGTTCTTTTTATTCGCGCGAAAGTCGAGGAATCTCCCGCATTCCTGGCGAGAACCTATGAAAAACAAGACGCCGGTCTCGTCAAAATGCTGCGCGCCCATGCCGGACGTTTCTTCTATATCGTCCTGCTCATGACCGCTTTCAATGTCTTCAGCCACGGCACGCAGGACCTCTATCCGACGTTCCTGCGGCTGCAACATCATTTCGATTCGCACATCGTCGGTCTCATCGCGATCGTCTATAACATCGGTGCGATCCTCGGCGGCCTGACCTTTGGCGCTTTGTCGGAAAGGATCGGCCGCCGCCGGGGCATTGTGATCGCGGCGCTGGCGACGCTTTTCGTCATTCCTCTTTGGGCCTATGCAATGAGCCCGGCGATGCTCGCCGCCGGTGCCTTCTTCATGCAGTTTGCCGTTCAGGGCGCATGGGGCATCGTGCCCGTGCATCTCAATGAACTGTCGCCGCACGAAGTGCGCGGCACATTCCCGGGCTTTGCCTATCAGACCGGCAATTTGCTGGCCTCGGCGAACGTTACAATTCAGGCGTCCATTGCCCATGCCAATGGGGAAAATTATGCCTTCGCGCTGGCGCTCGTCGCCGCGAGCGTCGCGGTGGTGCTGGCGGGCCTTGCCGCGTTCGGCATCGAAGCCAGGGGCATCAAATTTCCTGGCGGCCCGGACAATCCGGCGGACGGTTGACCGTGGCCATGCAAAGGGGACAAAGAATCGTTCGCGTGACGATAAGCGGCAGGGTCCAGGGCGTCGGGTACCGCGCCTGGACGGAACTGGAAGCGTCCGCGCGGGGCATCGCGGGTTGGGTCAGGAATCGCTCGAACGGCGATGTCGAGGCTCTCTTCGCTGGGCCGCGGGACGCCGTCGAGGCTCTCTGCGCGGCTTGCTGGCGGGGTCCCATCCATGCCCGGGTCGAAAAGGTGGAGGTCGAGGACGCCAGCACGGCAGCCCTCGCGGAACCGGGAGCAGGGACGGGTTTTCGCCAGATCGCCACGCGTTAAGTCAGCTTTTCATAGGATTTGGGATGGCGATGGTTGATGGGTATTCAAGGGCCGCGAAGGATCGCTGCCATGCGTCTGATTTGAAGGGACGGATGTTTGGCTGGATAAGTTCCGGCCAGGAGCTTGCGCAAAGACAGGGATGTCTTCCGTGCTTTCGCCTGGCAGAAAGGCGTCGAAAGCCGCCCAAAACAGCTCGCGAAAACAATCGCGCTCCATCAGGATTTCGTGGCGGGCGTTCCGCAATGTCATGCATTTACCGGCCTTGAGGCGGCTCGCAAACTGTTCCGCGGAGGCCGTATCGACGAGGCGGTCGTCGCCGGCGGCCAAGATCAGCACGGGGGTCAGGATCCGGCGCGGATACCCAGCATCCTCGAAACGCCGCATGAGGCGGAAGGCGGCATTGATCCAGCCGATCGTCGGATCGGCGATCACAAGGTCGGGGAAAGCATTGATGAGCGCTGCACCGCGCGCGTGGCGGCCTGGATCGGACGTCAAGATATTGCCCTCGAAGTTCACCGACATATAGGGGACTGGGCCGCCGCCCGGCACGAAAAGTCGGCCAAGTCCGAGCAAAACCAGCATCTTGGCGAGGCTCCGTTTGGCCGCCTTGAAACGTAGCCCGTAAATATCAATCATCGGCGAGGTCAACACCATGCGCGCGAATGGCGAGCGGCCGGCGCGGGCCATGGCAAGCGCGACTGCCCCGCCCATTGAATGGCCGAGCGCGAACCAGGGCGGCGGGCAGAATGGTGCAAGGACTTGTTGGACCAACGCCTCGAGATCGCGCTCATAAGCGCGGAAATCACCAACGTGGCCTTTGCGGGGATTGCCCGTAAGACGGCCGGATAGGCCTTGCCCCCGCCAATCCAGGATCGCGACGTCGAAGTTCCGGCTCAACAATTCGCCAACAACCTCGAAGTATTTTTCAATGAATTCCGCGCGTCCGGGCAAGATCACGATGGTTCCGGCAGACGCTGCGCCGCAACTCCATCGCGCGGCCCGCAGGGTCCATTTGTCCCGCGTCGTAAGGGCGGAAACGATAGCACCGGGCGGCGCCGGATTTTCCGGAAGCGTGGCGAGTTCCATCACGAAATTTCAATGCCCCAATTCTTTGCAGTCGAGCGATTCCCCGCCGGTAGCCTGATCCCCGTGAACAGGAGGCGCTGCGCTCGCGGCCGCCGGGATGTCCTCCACCGGCGGCGCCCACCAGGAGATATTACCGGCGGAAGTTTTGCCTGTCTCGCCCCTCTTGCAAAGCCAAACCCTATCCCCACATCAAAACTGCGCGGGCCTCTTCAGGACGCGCAGGCGGGGATGAACCTCAAGCGCAGCATAATGATGCGGGCGATGGTTCGTACCGCCAAGGAGACGTGGTGCAAACACTCTTGTCGCTTCATTCAAGGAGGATAGCGAGATGCGTCAGTTTGATCTTTCCCCCCTCTATCGCTCGACCATCGGGTTCGACCGTTTGTTCAATATGATCGATCAGGCCGCGGGGCTTGAGGCCGTGCCAAGTTACCCGCCTTATAATATCGAACGCACCGGCGAGAACGCCTACCGGATATCAGTGGCGGTCGCGGGCTTTGCTGCGGCGGATTTGGCGATCGAGACCAAGGAAAACACGCTCACCATTCGTGGTTCGCGGGAACGTGAGGCCGAGCCGGCGAAGGCGAAAGTGGAAGTGCTTTATCAGGGCATTGCCGCCCGTTCGTTTGAGCGCCGCTTCCAGCTCGCCGATCACGTGCATGTGAGTGGGGCGAGCCTTGAAAACGGCTTGCTTCACGTCGATTTGCTTCGTGAACTCCCCGAAGCTCAGAAGCCGCGTCAGATTCCGATCGCAGCAGAGGGTGCAAAACCGGCGGTTGCCACGCCAAGGGCGGCGTAATCCCGCGAGCTGGGTAATCCCCTCCCGCGCCTGGCTCGATGGTGAAGGGCGTCTCAACCGAGACGCCCTTTTTTATGGTCAAATGGAGAGCGGATTCTCATTGCGTCGGCGAGGCTTTCGGCTTGGCTTACAGCTAAATTTATGGATAACGGTAAAATATATATGGTATTCAATGTAAGAATATTAACAATGATAAAACATCATGATACAAATCCCCCTGTTTTTAAAACAGGGGAGACTCATGAAAAACCTCTTATGGATTGCGTCGCTTGGGATAGCGATTGCGGGTTTGCTCTTTCCCATCGCCGGCCGGGCAGCCGCACAACCGGTCGCTGTCACAACCTATCACTATGACACTCTACGAACGGGCTGGAACAGCAGCGAAACAACGCTGACCGCGACAAATTTCCCGAGTAACTTCGGCATACTTCAGACGGTAACCCTCGACGATCAGGTCGATGCGCAACCGCTGATCATTCCCGGCCTCACCATCGCTGGCGGCACCCATGACGTGGTTTACGTCGCGACCGAATCCAACACGGTCTATGCGATCGACGCATCAAGCGGCGCGATTTTGCTCAGCAGAAACCTCGGAGCTCCCGTTCCGGCGCCGCTTGGATGCAACAATAACGGGCCGAATGTCGGGATCAACGGCACTCCCGTCATCGATCCTGTGTCGCAGACCTTATACGTTGTCGCTTACGTCAATGGCTCCCCGCCGATCTACCAGCTGCATGCCCTTAGCCTGAGCACTTTGGCGGACGCGCCGAGTTCTCCCGTCACCGTCACCGCATCGCATACATTGACCAATGGCTCGACCTATACCTTCAATGCCTCCTATCAACGGCAACGGCCAGCGCTGCTCCTTAATGACAATATAGTTTATGCCGCGTTTGGCAGTTTCTGCGACTATGATGGGCAGTACTCACGAGGTTGGCTTTTGGGGTGGAACGCGAGCACTTTGGCGCCGCTCGCCGGGAATCAGCTTGTCGATAGACAAGCAACGGCACCCGACGGGTTTTTCTTGTCGTCAATCTGGATGTCGGGCTGGGGTGTTGCCGCGAGCGGAGATCATCTCTATGTCGTGACCGGAAATTCTGACCCGGGAACTTATGATGGTGTGACCAATATCCAGGAAAGCGTCGTAAGGCTCAATGAAGATCTGACACTTGCTGGTGTTTACACCCCGTCGAATGTGAAGACCCTGGATCAATACGATGTTGATCTGGGGTCGGGCGGCGTGCTCTTGTTGCCG
>DATJLX010000179.1:0-3922 GCA_035509135.1 Methylocella sp. | reverse complement strand
CGATCAGGGTGCCGAGCAGGAACGGCGCTCCGACGCCGCCAATCGCTGTGCCGGTCGCATAAAAAAAGGCGATGGCCAGGGCGCGGATCTCCACCGGAAAGATCTCGGAGACCGTCAAATAGGCGGCGCCCGCCGCGGCCGACGCAAAAAAGAAAACCACGGTCCAGATGACCGTCTGCCCCGTTGCGTCAAGATAATGATGCGCGAACAGCCAGCCGCTCCCGGCCAGGAGCAAGCCCGAAACCGCATAGGTGAAAACGATCATCGGCTTGCGGCCGAGGGAGTCAAACAGCGGGCCGAGGCACCAGGGACCAAGCACATTGCCAAGCGCGAAGGGAAGGATGTACCAGCCGACATCGTAGGGAGGGACATGATAGAAATCAGTCAGAACGAGAGCATAGGTGAAGAAAATTGCGTTATAAAAGAATGCTTGCGCGCCCATGAGAGCGAGCCCCAAAAAGGTTCTTGTCCGGTAGGTGATGAAAAGCGTTTTGAGAACTTGGCCAAGCGGCGTATGGGAGCGCGGCCGCAGCCGCATGGGGGCAAGCGTCGAGGCATCTGAAAAATGCGCCCCGTGCCGGCGAAATCCGGATTCGATCTCCGCCATGATTTTTTCGGCTTCCGTCTCTTTTCCATGAATGACGAGCCAGCGCGGGCTTTCCGGGATCCAGGTTCTAAGACAAAAAATGATAAGGCCAAGCCCGGCACCGATCAGAAAAGCGAGCCGCCAGCCGGTGTCGGGCTCGAAGCGGGCAGGATCGAGAACGATCAGCGAGCCTGCCGCCCCAAGCGCGGCGCCGATCCAGAACGAGCCATTGATGGCAAGGTCGGTCCAGCCCCGATAGCGTGCTGGGATCATTTCCTGAATCGTCGAATTCACCGCGCTATATTCGCCGCCGATCCCGGCGCCCGTCATCATCCGGAACAAACAAAAGCTTTCCAGATTCCAGGCGAACGCCGTGGCGGCCGTGGACAGAAGATAAAGCCCCAAGGTGATGAAGAACATTGGTCTGCGGCCGAGCCGGTCGGTCAGCCACCCAAATCCCAGCGCGCCTATGACAGCGCCCGCGAGATAGAAGCTTGAGGCAAGCCCGATGTCAGATGCCGTGAAACGCAGCCGGGGACTCGCCGTGAGGGCGCCGGCAATCGAACCGGCAAGCGTGACTTCTAGACCGTCCAATACCCAAGTTATGCCGAGGGCGGCCGCGACCAGCGTATGAAACCGTCCCCAGGGGAGACGATCGAGACGGGCCGGGACGCGGGTGTCGAGAGTCCTGCCGGTCTTCTCGCGCATGGATTGCTCTCCTATCATGGCCCTGGCCGAGCCTCGCTCGGAAAAACCGGCCGTTAACCAAAATCTGCCTTGATCCTCAGTCATGCTATTCCCAAGCACCAGACGCTGAAACCGGCGGCTGTCCAAATTTGGTTTCATTGACTGCATTTATGTCCCGCGCGCCAAGAATTCTGATTTTTGATTCCGGCCTCGGCGGTTTAACCGTTTGCGGAGAGGTGGTGAACCTGCTTCCGGACGCCCGATTGATATATGCCGCCGATGATGCTGCTTTCCCCTATGGCGGGCTGCGCGAAGATGTTTTGATCGCGCGGGTGTTGACGGTGATGAATCGCTTGATCGCCCTTGGCGAACCCGACGCGGTTGTGATTGCCTGCAATACGGCATCGACACTGGCGCTGCCGCATCTCCGCGCGCGGTTCCCAAAAATGCCTTTCATTGGCACGGTTCCGGCCATCAAACCGGCCGCGAGCCAGTCGCGCACGGGGCTCATTTCCGTGCTGGCGACGCCTGGCACGGTCGCCCGCGATTATACCCGCGAACTGGTGCGCACTTACGCCGCCCATTGCGTGGTGACCCTCGCGGGGTCGAGCGCGCTCGCACCTCTCGCCGAGGATTTCATGCAGGGGAAAACGGTGTCCGACACAGCCATTGCGCGGGAAATCGCGCCGGCATTCGTGACGGATGGGGAGCGCCGCACCGATTGCATCGTGCTCGCCTGCACGCATTATCCCTTGCTGCTGCGCCACTTCGAGCGGCTCGCGCCATGGCCGGTGGACTGGATCGATCCGGCACCAGCGATCGCCCGGCGAACCAGCCATGTCTTGCGCGAGCAGCTCGGTTTTCCCTCCACCAATCCACCCTCGGCCGCGCCGAATTACGCCGTTTTCACCGGCGCCTTGATTCCGGGACCAGAACTTTTGGATGCCTTGCGTCTGCGTGGGATCGAAGAAACCGTCACGGAGCCGATGCCTCTCGCGGCCTAAGGGATGATCGCAAACAATCAGACTGTGAAATCTCTCATTGGCCTGTGTCCGGCAACTCCGTCTACGTCCCGAGAAGAGCCTCGCGGACAGCCGTGAAGATTCGCAGACGCGCAGCACCCTCCGTTTCATTCCGGCGTGGCTCGACAGCGAATGGTGTTTCCCCGGTCAACAAGCCTTTCATGATGTGAAACCCCAAGGCACGGTAAACTTCCAATTGTTCTTCCCCGAAAAACTGGTCGCTTGTCGTCTCGTGCGGAAAGGCGCGGTAGCGGCGCTTGTAGTCCAAAATATAGTCATCCTCGTCGCCGCTCAGCGATGCCTTGACGTAAAGCAAAATGCCCGTTTCGTTGGGCCCGTATTGAATCTCGGCAGCGGCGCAATGGGGACCAGCCGAAGAAGGGATGGGGGAGCCGTCCTGATCGGCCTTGTCGAAGGCTGCGTCCACCGCACGCGTGCAGTCCGCGATTGCCCGCCAAGGCAACTCGACGGTTGCTCCAAGATCGATGCGGGCATAACGCTCGAGGATGAGAAAGGACCCGAAGCTCATCGTCGGATCCGCTTCGGCGTCGATCGCGATGATGATCTTGCAGCGGCGTTTCAGGAGGGAATAAACGCCAAGGTTTTCGATATGGCCGCCATCGGTAAGAAAAATTTTTGGACTTCTTTCGGTTATCCAGCTGAACATTTCCGCGAAGAGAACGAAGCTCGGCAGATGGAAGAGTTGTGCAATGATCCAATCTCGCCATTTCCTGATTGGCGGCTTCCAGCTACTGGGATTTGGGTTGCGCAGCCAGTATCCAAGACGAACATTGAGAAGGGCAAGCGTGAAGGTCAGAGCCTTGACGGTCGATGCACCCATATTGGCAGAGACAGCGGCGCCCGAGATCGCCATGGCCGTGCCGAGATCGATGGCCGTTGCTTCCCTTTTCCTTTCGCTTTGGCTCGGCTGGATTCCTGAGCCGAAGGTAAACACCGCAGCCGCATCTTTTTTGATTCTTTGCGTTCCGATGTAGCCTGTTGCGCCGCTTCCGACATATTCGGGCGTGAAGATGAAGAAATCAGCGTTGCGCCCACGCTTATTGGCGTATTGGGACCCTTCGATATTCAGCGCTGCGTTGACGATCGGATAGGCGCCAAGATCAGTCTTGATATCATACAATACAGGCTCGAAGGCTTTGAGATCGCCGTTTTCATCGCGGTTCGCCGGAGTTGGATCGAACAGAAAAGCTTTGCTGAGGCGGTCGCGGTAGAGCCGGTACAGGGATGTCCGATTGGGATTGATAAAGAGAGCCACGAACGTCGTTGCGACAAAGGCGGCGAGGTAATTGACCACCGCCAGTTCGTGATCAAGACCGGCATCAACCAACCACAGATAGCAGAGCCAAAGAAAAACGGGGACGAGCAGACCGGCGAGCCATAACGCCGCCATCGCGGCGAGTTTCTTGAACCAAGCTAGCCAGCCCGTGGCGCGTTTCGCCAATGCGACGATGTCGCCGAGATATTTTGAGAGGAACGCAAAAACGGTAGCCAATGAACCGAGTACGGCGCCGATGCGGGTAAGATAATAAGAGGTACTCGCCGACCAAAAACCGTGTAGCGATGCGTGCAGCGGCGGCGTGGGGATCCCATTTTTTTCAATGGCCGG
>DATJLX010000178.1:0-3342 GCA_035509135.1 Methylocella sp. | reverse complement strand
CCCGCGCTGCAGTGATCTATACCTTGAGCGGCGGCCAGCCGCGCGTCATTCGAAGGGTCATTGAGTTTGGCGTCAGTCCCGCGTCCGAGGCTGAACTCATGCGAGGCGCGCTCGCCTATGTCGAAGGGCACGATGCCGAGGCAAAAGCAATTCTTTCCAAGATCGACGCAAAGACATTGAGCCCGCCGGTCGCGGGGCACGTCGCCATGATTCAATCGGCCCTGGCCGCGAAAGAAAATCCTGGCGAAGCCATGCGGCTGCTCGATCTTGCTCGCATACTCGCGCCCGGAACATTGGTGGAAGAGACGGCCTTGCGGCGCGAACTCGTTCTTGCCGATGAGACCGCCGACATCGACAAATTCACATTTTTGTCGAGCGAGTACATTTGGCGTTTTTCGAGCTCGTCCTATTTCGATAGTTTCCGGCAGCACTTCTTGTCCTCGGTTGTTCATTTCGGTTTGACGATCAAGCCACCCCAGTTCGCCGCGCTTGAAGAATTGGTTGGCCAAGTTGATTCCGCGGGCCAGCGCGAGCTTTATTTGCAGATCGCTCATAGGGGCATCATCGACGGCAAGCCGGGCACCGCCCGCCTGGCTGCTGAAAAGGCGCTTGTCTTATCGGAGGATGGCAGCGTCGAGCGGGCACGATCCAAGCTCTATGAAGCGGCGGCGCTCATTTTGACGGACCAATTTGAAAAGGGGGTGAGCGAACTTACCGCAGTCGACGCATCGCATTTGCCAAAGCAGGACGTGGAATTCAAGGACGCGGTTGCCTCATTGGCCAAAATGATCGGTCAGGACCCGGCCAATACGCCAAGGCCGGGGGCCCCGGAAGCCCCTCATCATGGCGTCTTTTCCGCCGGCGGATTGCCAGCGGCCTCCGCCCTCATCGATCTCGCGCAACAGAAACTTGGTCAAGCTGATGAAGTATTGGAAGGAAAAGCGCCATGAAAGGCATCGATGGGCTCTTGGGGAAGTCTTCGATTGCGTTTGACGCGCGCGCCCTGGCCGCGGGAGCGAAATCCGGCGAAGCGGGCACGCGTGCGGAGTCCGGCATGGCCGGGGATTTTGACGGTCAGCTTGCCGATTTGTCGAGACGGGCCGGCTTGGCGAGCGATCCGGCCGATCTTGCTAGCCTTCGCACTCATGCCGTGGTGGGAGGCATCCGGCAGAGCTTTCTGATCGCGTCAGGACCGGCGGAGGCAGCCTGGCAGGCCATGGACGGGCCGGAAACGGAAGAGCCGGGCGCGCCTTTAACGATCGGCAGTGCACAGGCGAGTGGCACACCAGCGGATCGCGCGAACATGCCCATGCGCTCGGTCAACGGTCCCGGCGGGACGCCGGCGGGGCCGCCAGAACCCAATGCAAACGGCGTCGGCATTCAAAAGACTCATCTCGTGGAGGGAAGGTTAGCCTTGGGCCGGGTTGCGTCGGTCACGGATCGCGGAAGCGAGCCAAGCAACGGCAGACTGCTGAACGCAGGCTCCCGAGACTCGCGCATGCATTCCCTTCCTTGCGCCGCTGAAACAGACAGCTCGTCGGGTTCGGCAACGGGCGTGCCGTCTCTATTTGCGTTGACGGCCACGAGCCCAGTTAAGGACAGCACTTCTCCTGCAACGGTGACAGCCGCCGGCGCAACCAGCGCCGGACCTGCGACCGGTTCGTCGGCCATGGGAGAGCTGTTGTCCTCGGTTGCGCCACCGGTTTTGCCCCCATCTCCGCCTGTTACCCGGCGGCCGCCGCTGGACCCCGTGTTGGGCTCGCGGGAGAGGGCGGCGGAGCCGCTGGGTTCGAGCGGGAAGGAATCGTTACCGAGTGGACTGGCCCCGGGAGACGGGGCCGCGATGCCGATTTCAACAGGCGCTTCCGCGGCCAGAGATGTCAACGGCCTTTCTGCTTCGATTGGACCGGCGCCGCTGCCGGGGGAAATCGCTCTCGATGGCGCCGCGGCGCTGCAAATGGGCAAGCCTAAGGCCAGCCTTCCCTCCGATCCGTTTGGCAACAATGGTTCGGATTTTGCTGCTGGGCCACCGAGCGGGGTCTTGGCCATCGATCAACAGACCCACCTCGCGCCACCCATTCCATTTTCGCCCGTCCATCAGGCCGCGCCCTTGAGCCTGGTTTCCATGCCCGCCGTAGCGGCTGCTCACGGCGATGGCCTTGTTTCTCTGGGTGGACCCGCGCCGCTGGCGGCTGAAAGCGAGCGCGACAGCGCCGGTGCTCAAGACATAAGCGCGTTTCAAGCAAGCCTCATGCGCGATCAAAAAGGCGGGGCCAGTCCGGACGTCGCCGGTTCGGCGCCACTGAGCGTCACGGCTGTCATTCAACAGACCCAACGGGCACCGCTCAATCGCGTTTCGCCCGCCCAATCAGCAGCGCCTTCGAGTCTGGTTTCCATGCCCGACGTGGCGGCCGTTCATGGCGATAGCCTTGTTTCTTTGGGGGGACCCGCGCCGCTGGCGGCTGAAAGCGATCGCGACAGCGCGAATGCGCGAGACATAACCGCAGCAAGCCCCCTGCGCGATCAAAAAGGCGGGGCCAGTCCTGACTTCGCCGCATCCGCGCCACCGAGCGGCACGGCTGTCATTCAACAGACCCAACGGGCGCCGCTCCATACTCTTTTGCCTGCCCAGCAGATCGCCGGATGGGTTGCGGCCGCGGCCGGTTCGGACAGCCTCGATGCCAGCAAGACTGCCTCTCTATTGCGCGGTGCCCGAGATGCGGCTGACATGGCCGATTCGCCGCCGCCCTTGGCCCGGGTTCAGACGATGCAAGTTGAGCTCGATCCTGGGAGTTTGGGCAAGGTTACCGTCAGCATGCGGCTTTCGGGAACGCGGCTCGATCTGCGTGTCGAGACCGAACACGCCGAAACAATGCAGCTGATCGGCAAGGATAAGGATTTGCTGACCAGCAAGCTCCAAGCCGCCGGTTATGCGATCGAGTCTCTCATTATTCAGCCGGCGGCGCCGCAGGCCCCGCAACAGCCGGCGGGGGTAAACGTGCCATCGAACGGACAAGACCCATCCACCGGCCAAGCCAATGGAGGTCCAGGCACCCATGACCGTCCTTCGAATCATGATGACCGCGAGCGGTCTCTACCCGTGCTGGCGGATGATACCCCTGACGGCGCTGGCCCCCGTCTTGTGGGCGGCGACCTTTATCTATGACTCGCAAAGTCTTGCTCATGCCGTGGAAACCAATGTCTGCGAACGCGAGATGGCGGAGGCGGCAAAACGCTATGACGTTCCCTTGGCCGTGCTTTATGCGGTCGGCATGACGGAAACCGGGCAGCGGGGATCGTTGCAGCCCTTCGCCCTCAACCTCCACGGCCCCTCGTATTTCG
>DATJLX010000177.1:0-9595 GCA_035509135.1 Methylocella sp. | reverse complement strand
CCAGTAACTCATGATCCACGCTATATGCTGGATTTCAGCAAGGCAAAAAACCAATGAGGTAGTGATTTGATTGGGATCACCCATCGGTGAGCCAAGCAGAAAAAGCCACATGAAAAAAATGAAGGCACGGTTCACATATTACATAGAGAAGCGACAATCCTCCAACAATTGTTGCTGGAACTGTGATGAAATAAAGCGGAATTTGGGGAGCCAGCTTGCCTGCAAGACCAATAGCGAAATTGATCATCAAGGCGTAGACAATGAATGGACTGGCAATCCGTAGAGAGACCAAAAAGGATTTGGTCAGACAATCGGTGACTTGAACGAGATCGAAGCGTGCATCGAATATTCCCGATACGGGCAGCACGGAATATGAAACCCCAAGCCCGCGCAGAACTTCCCAATGTAGGTTCGTGAAAAAAATAAGAGCCGTCGCTGTAAGAGTGATCAAAGTTGTGATTGCGGGGAGGGGTTCGTTCTCTTCGATGGGACTTGCGAGGGCACTTGATAGGCCGATAGACATCGCAATGACTCCAGCCAGCGTTTCAAGCGCACCGAAAAAAATGCGTGCTAGGAATCCTATCAAGGCACCAATCAAAATTTCGGATAAGAAAAGCTTGGTCAACGCCACTGGCGCGATACCCGAAAGGCTATTTTCAATTTCTCGCATCAGCAAGGGCGTCAAGACCAGCGTGACGGAGAACGCTATGAACAATCGAACATGGAAAGGAACGCGCTGGTTTGAAAAGCCCGGCATTAGCATCAAGCAGCCGCCTATCCGGCAAAACAAAACAAAGGCTGTTAAAACGGCGTCGGAACCGAGTGCTGTCATGAAATCGTTCCAAGCGATTTGACTTCGATGCCGCGTGCGATTTCCAGATGAGATAACACAGGGAGGGTAGCAAAGAGACGCTCGATCACCATGCGGACATAAGGCCGTGCTTCAGGTGTTGCGACAAGGACGAAATTATGGCGTTTATCCATCCGTTCGCGGATAGCGATAGATGCCTCCTTTCCAAAACTTTCAATCAAAGCGGGATCAAGATCAAACTCAACAACATCTCCTTTTCCGTCGCGTTTCAAACTTTGATGGAAGGCCAAGTCCCATCGATTGCCGAGGCGAAGGATCTTGAGAACGCCGCCGTCCATAAGGTCGCCGCAGATTTGCTGTGACATCCGCATGCGCACATGCTCGGTAACCTGCTCGGCACGCCGTGCGTGTGGAACGATTTCGGCGATCGCTTCAAGAATGAGATGCAAGTTCCGGATCGAAACGCGCTCGGCGAGCAAGAGCTTTAGAACGGCATGTAATCCTGAGTACGAGATCTGAGAGGGACAGATATCGTCAATCAAACGCTTGTATTCCGGACCAAGGCGATCGAATAATATTCGCATATCTTTGTAAGAGAGAATCTGAGCGAGATTGTTACGAATGACTTCACTCAAATGGGTAAGCAGAACAGATATATTATCAATCGGAGTAAAACCTTCACGTTTTAGCTCATTTGCGAACGCTTCGGAAATCCACACGGCTTTCATGCCGAAGGCCGGCTCACGAACTTCATCGCCAGGCAAATCCGGCTTACGCCCTTCACCTAGGATGACGAGAAATTCTCCGAGTCTCAGTTCATGCGCTGCGATGATGGTACCATGCATTTTGAGCTGATAGGCCTTGGGCGGAATAGTGAGACTGTCCGAGAGCTTTATGTCAGGGACGACGAAACCATACTGTTTCGCGAATTTCCGTCGCATCTTCGTCACGCGGCTCGCGAGCTCATTATGCGATGAAAGCAGCTTGGTCGAGAGCTGCTTGCCAAGACACAACTCGATTTCTGCTGATTTCATGGATTCTTTGATGGACTCACGTACTTCTCGTTGCTTACGGAGCTCAGCTTCGGCTATCTGCTTCTGTTGTTCATCGCGTTCCCTAGCGAGCTGCTTGGGGACTGCATAACCGACAAAGGCCATGACTCCTCCAAGAAGAGCGAACGGAAACATCGGAAGTCCTGGCATGATGGCCAAGAGGAACATCAGCAGGGCTGCGACTGATAAAGCGCGGGGATACCGAACAAGTTGATTGAGAACTGCCTTCTCCGTCGCCCCTCGTGTACCTCCCTTCGACACAAGCAGCGCCGCAGACAGCGATACGATGAGCGCCGGAATTTGCGAAACCAAGCCGTCACCAACAGACAATTTCGTGAAAACGTCACCAGCCTCGCTCAGTGGCATATTGTGGCGAGTGGCGCCTATGACTATCCCTCCGAAAATATTCACCGCCAAGATGACGAGCCCCGCTATGGCGTCACCCCGTACGAATTTCGACGCGCCATCCATCGAACCGAAGAACGAGCTCTCCTCTTCGAGTTCACGCCTGCGGCGTTGCGCTTCCTTATCATCGATCAGTCCCGCTGAAAGATCGGCGTCAATTGCCATTTGCTTGCCAGGGATCGCATCGAGTGTAAATCGAGCGCCTACTTCTGCGATGCGTGTGGCGCCCTTCGTAATCACCACGAAATTCACGGTCATAAGAATGGCGAATACGATAATACCAATGACGAAATCGCCACTCATCACGAGCTTCGAGAACCCGCCAATGATATAGCCGGCGGCCATCAAACCCTCGGGCCCGTTGGAAAGAATCAATCGTGTCGTTGCGATATTGAGAGCCAAGCGCAGCAGCGTTGCGACAAGGAGAACAGTCGGAAAAGCGGAAAACTCCAAGGGCCTCTCGATCCAAAGTGCGACCATAAGGATGAGAACCGATAATGCGATTGAGAAAGCAAGACCAATATCAATGAAAAACGCCGGAATCGGCAAGAAGAAGATCGAAAGAATTGTTATAATGCCACAGGCAAACCCAATATCACGCGCACTTTTGCGTTCACCCATTGTGGTGCCTGACAATGAGATTTCGGACATTCAATTTTCTCCAGTATGCTAGCCGGGCCATTCTGTTGGTCTAAACTTGTGTGGGGATGGCGTATTTGTCCGGCAGATCAATGAAGCTGCGCTGGCGCTCGCCTTTCTGGCCGGATGACAGGTGCGTGAAAAAAACACAAATCGACGCCTTTTCCGACAAGGCGAACAAAAGAGTCTTTCCGCCATCGCATGATGCAACCCGCGAATCTCGTCACCATCAGCGTGGTGCAGAAACTGTGGGTGGCTCATTACTCATTTATTACAACTGTAACAGTAGGGCATACCGCAAACCAAAAATGCGCTGTCTGATGGTGGTTACGGTTGCGTAATCACCATCCATTGCTTCGCCGGAACGGCGCTTCAAAGCTATATATTCGCACCAGAATTTTGGAAGCGTGCTTGCATCCCTGGCTTCATAAGGCCATGTTAGTTCGCATGGCAATTTCCTTTGATCATACGCGGGACCCTGTGCAGACAAGCGGCAACAGCCTGGCCCACCTCAATGAACGTTCGAGGGAAATCTTTCGGCTCATTGTTGATGGCTATCTTGCCCATGGCGAGGCAGTTGGATCACGCCATCTCGCGCGCCTTTTACCGACGCCATTATCGCCGGCGTCGGTCCGCAATGTGATGCAGGATCTCGAAGAACTAGGCTTGATTTATGCGCCGCACACGAGCGCTGGCCGACTTCCTACTGAGCTTGGGCTTCGCTTTTTTATCGATGCTCTGCTTGAATTGGGCGATATCAGTCGGGAAGAACGGGAACAGATCGAGGCACAAGTGAAAGCCGCCTCGCAGGAGCAGACACTTGAAGCCCTGCTAAGCGACGCGATGATGATGTTGTCGGGTTTGACCCGCAGCGCGGGTGTTGTTGTCACTACAAAGGAAAACGCACGGCTCAAGCATATTGAGTTCGTGAGGATCGAGCCAGAACGTGGTCTCGCAGTTCTCGTCGCGGAAGACGGTTCAGTCGAAAACCGGATCCTTCAGATACCGGCGGGCTTGCCACCTTCTGCCTTATGCGAAGCCGGCAATTATCTTAACGCGCGAATTAGAGGTCGAACTTTGCAGGAGGTAAAAAGCGAGATTGAGGCTTCTCACAAATTAGCGGAGGCGGAGCTCGGCGAATTGACGGCCAGGCTTGTCGACGCAGGGCTCGCAAGCTGGACAGAGTCGGCCGGGCATGGATCGCAGCTCATCGTCAGGGGCCAAGCCAATCTGCTTCAAGATCTTACCGCCGTCGAGGATCTCGAGCGGATCCGGTTGCTCTTCGCAGATCTCGAAACCAAAAAGGACGTCATCGATCTATTGAACCGGGCTGAAGGCGGTGACGGTGTCCGTATTTTCATCGGCTCAGAAAACAAACTCTTCTCGCTATCTGGTTCTTCGATGATCGCCGCGCCATTTCATGACCGGGAGCAACGCATTGTCGGAGTACTCGGGGTTATCGGTCCGACGCGGCTCAATTACGCGCGTATTGTGCCAATGGTGGATTTTACGTCCAAGGCTGTCGCGCGCATGCTGCAAAGGCGATAGTATTCTCAAATATGCACGAGCTTATCACGCGGTGTGTCTGGGAATGACATGAAATAGGTGTCGCTGGGCCAAGACTTTAATCCTATTCCAGAAACTCATACCAATTCCCCCGTGAACATGACTCAAGTATGGATTCCAGCAGAGGCGGGAATTTGATTCACATGGCGAAGGGGGAGATTCGCCATGCCGGTTCCGCTTCGAGGGGATTTTGATGCTCTGCAATTGCGCCGCTTTGCCTGCCGGATGAAGGACGGGCCGCAAGGTGAGCACCAAAGAACGCCCGGCAGCAGAACATGCTCGACGGTCCGTATCATCGCGGCTGTTCGCGTTGATCGGCTGAGACCGCTGGAGGAACGGGAGCCCGCTTGGCCTTTATGAACCGCGGTTTCAATAAAAGTCCCGCGCGTCTGCTGGCGGGCGCGCGGGGACACTAAATTGATCGGTTAATAAGAATTGAGTTTAGGTCATTGACACCAGCACCCAAACAATATCCGCCGCTCCGGAGATCAGGTACGCGGCAAGCCACTTCACATCTCAATAAGTTGCAAGTTGCTTGTCATCCTGACCGAGGCCAGACAATGCTGTCGCTGGGGCCTGTGCGCATCCCCCAAGTGGGATGCGACAAAATGCAGCAGGCCACGTGGAACAGAAGATGCTGAACCAGAAAAAGCAGTGATTTCAATTTCAGTGGGGAGAAACCCGGTGCCATGCCCACTGATTTCTGCTGGTTCACGATTTATTAATGCAAATTTCTTCTGTGGTCTGATGGCAGCGTCCTGCGCGGCCGGTTTCCCGCGCAGTGCTGCAGCCTTGATTACTTCTTGGGCGCGGCCGCATCGGTGGCGATTTGCATTTTGACGATCTTATCCGGGCCGGTCACCGCACCATTGTCTTCCTTCGCGCCTTTCTTGATCTTGTCGAGGACATCCAGGCCGGAAACGACCTGGCCTACAACCGTGTATTTGTGGTTCAGGAAAGGTGCGTCGGCGAAGCAGATGAAGAATTGCGAATTGGCCGAATCCGGATCTTGCGAGCGGGCCATGCCGACGGTGCCGCGCTTGAAGGGCTCGGCGGAAAATTCGGCCGGAATGTTCGGGAGGTCGGAGCCGCCCATTCCAGTGCCGGTGGGGTCGCCAGTCTGCGCCATGAAACCGTCGATCACCCGGTGGAAGACGAGGCCATTATAAAAGCCGCGCTTCGTCAACGTCTCGATTTGCGCCACATGTTTGGGCGCGAGGTCGGGCCGCAGCAGAATCGTGATCCGGCCGTTCTTGGTGTCAAGATAGAGCGTGTTTTGGAGGTCTTGCGCCGGCGCGGCAAAAACCGCGTTCGAAACCAAGGCGCCGCCGGATGCCAAGCCCCAACCCAGAGCCAAGACTAAGGCTATGTCGATCATCATCCGTTGAAGCGTCATTCCATTCGATCCTTTGAACAAAGAAAATAGGCTTAAGCTTGTGGGCACCGCTTGGCGAGCGCCTGCGCGACCGCGGCGGGCACGAAAGCCGAGACATCGCCGCTAAGCCCGGCGATCTGCCGCACCAATGTCGCGCTAATGTGACGAACCGAGGGCGAGGCAGCCAAAAATACCGTTTTGATCTCCGGCGCCATCGCGGCGTTCATGGCCGCCATGCGCATCTCGTCGTCAAGGTCCGTTCCATCGCGAAGGCCGCGCAGAATGAGGGTTGCTCCGGCGGCGCGGGCGGCCTCCACCGCGAGACCGGCAAAGGTGCGCACCAAAAGCTTGCAGGCGGGGGGCGCGGCAAGGTCCTCGAGGACGGTCTCGAGAAGCGCGGCGCGTTCCGTGGCGCTGAACAGGGGCGTCTTCCCCGGATGGATGCCGATTGCGACGACAAGCTCGTCGCACAAAGCACCGGCGCTTTCGATGACATCGACATGACCGTTGGTCAGGGGATCAAAGGAACCTGCATAGAGTGCGATGCGGTTCATGGTCCCTCCCTCGCTGGCTTGGCCTGCCGGGGCCGCTTCAGTTCACCCCAAGTTTTTTCTGCAGATTGGAGGAAGACGTCGTATATTGGAACGTCAGCTTCTTGCCGGGGTAGACATAGTGATAGATTTTCTGGGCCGCCAGCGCGCCTTCATGAAAGCCGCAGAGAATGAGCTTCAGCTTGCCCGGATAGTGATTGATGTCGCCGATCGCGAAAACGCCGGGCACGTTGGTCTCGAATGTTCCGCTATCGACCGGAACAAGATTCTCGTGGAGGTTCAAACCCCATTCGGCGACCGGGCCGAGCTTCATCGTCAGTCCGAAAAAGGGGATGAGTCTTTGGCAAGGAATTTCGGTTGATGCCCCCTTGGCATCCTTGACGGTCACAAGGGCAAGCTCGCCCGCCTCGCCGGTCAGGGAGGAAATCTGGCCAAGCCGCAAGTCCATGCGCCCGGCGGCGACAAGCTCCCGCATGGCCTTGACCGAATGGGGCGCGCCGCGAAACTCGTCGCGCCGATGGACCAGGGTCAAATGCTTGGCGACCGGCTGCAGATTGAGGGTCCAATCCAGCGCGGAATCGCCGCCACCGACGATCACCACATGCTTTCCGCGGAAATCCTCCATTTTGCGCACGGCATAAAAGACAGATTTTCCCTCATAGGCATCGATGCTGGGTACCGGCGGTTTTTTCGGCTGGAATGAGCCGCCGCCCGCCGCCACGATCACCGCCTTGCATTCGAAGCTCTGGCCGCCATCGGTGCGGAGGTGGAACGATGGCTCCGCGGCGCTCCCCAGCACCTCCAGGGTCTCGACCATTTCGCCGTAATGGAATGTCGGATGAAACGGCTCGATCTGCGCCAGCAATTTATCGACGAGCTCCTGCCCGGACAATTTTGCAAAACCGGGAATATCATAGATCGGCTTTTCAGGATAAAGCTCCGCGCATTGGCCGCCGGGCTTTGGCAAAATATCGATCAGATGGGCTTTGATATCGAGGAGGCCCAGCTCGAACACGGCGAAGAGTCCGGCAGGCCCGGCGCCGACAATGACAACGTCGGTTTTTATGCTTTCATTCATTCCATGCTCCGGACTTCCATCGATAAAGAAACGGGTTGAGGGTAACGCTTGCGCACTTCTGCACGCCGCCGGCAGCCGCATCGGCTCACGCCCCGCGCTAGCCCGGCGAAAAACCGCTTAGCCCTGCCGGTCCGGCGTGGTGACGACGAGCCCGTCGAGTTCCGCCGTGACTTTGATTTGACAACTAAGCCGCGAGTTTGGCTGAACCTTATAGGCGAAATCCAGCATATCCTCTTCCTGGTCGGACGGCTTTCCCGTCAAGGCAACCCATTTTTCATCGACATAGACATGGCAGGTCGCGCAGGCACAGCCGCCGCCGCATTCGGCGGCAATCTCGGGAATATCGTTCCGGATGGCGTTTTCCATGACCGTGGTGTCTTCTTGCGCCTCGATGGTCCTGGCGTCGCCGCTTGAGTCGATATAAGTAATCTTGACCATGGATCCTGCATTTGCCTTGACCGCGCGGCGGCCATACGCCTTGGGGTAGGGTGAGGGCGCTAGTCTATATTTATGGTAGTTTCACTAATCAAGTGCCGGATATCAAAAAGCACAGGCGGGTTAAGGGCGGTGTTAGCCCGTCGCGAGGGGGCGGGCTTTCGAAAATCAGCGTGGAAAATCAGCGGCGAAAGACGGATCGCGCCCTGACGCTATGTCGCGTACGCGGTTTCAATCCGCAAAACCCTGTCCCCTTCTCCGCATCGGCGAACCGTTCCGCGACGGTTGACCCAATCGAGTGGCGACCGCTACCGGCAAAAAAATAAAATCCAAATTATAAATCTTATCGCACTCTTTCGCCTGGTCCAAATCTCCGTTTCGTATCGCGCCGCGCCTTGCGAACATATTTTTGGCCAAAGAGTCAATCGGACAAAAATGTTTCACGTGAAACATTTTTGTCCGATTGGCGAAAACTGCGGTCGATTTTGGACCCTGGCTTAACGCTTGTGATCCCTCTTAGAGAAGGTTCACCGGAACTTTGAGATAAGAGACGCCATTGTCCTCGGCGGGCGGCAGTTGCCCGGCCCGTATGTTGACTTGCACGGAAGGGATGATGAGCCTCGGTATTGAGAGCGTGGCGTCGCGCCGCTTGCGCATCTCGACGAACTGATCCTCGCTGATTTCATCGTTGATGTGAATATTGTGCGCGCGCTGCTCGGCGATCGTGGTTTGCCATCGATAGTCGGTGCGGCCGGGCGGCAGATAATCGTGGCAAACAAAGAGGCGCGTTTGCGGCGGCAAGGCGAAAAGTGTCTGGATCGACCGGTAGAGCTGGCGCGCGTCGCCGCCGGGAAAATCGCATCTCGCGGTGCCATAGTCCGGCATGAACAAAGTGTCGCCGATGAAGGCCGCGTCGCCGAAAACATAGCTCATGCACGCGGGGGTGTGGCCAGGCGTAAGGATCGCGCGGCCGGCCAAGCCGCCAATCCAAATCTCGGCGCCATCATCAAACAAGGCGTCGAACTGGCTGCCGTCGCGTTTGAACTCGGCCCCGGCGTTGAAGACCTTGCCGAAGACGGTCTGCACGATCGTGATCTTGGCACCGATGCCAGTCTTGCCGCCAAGCCGCTCCTTTAAATAGGGGGCGGCCGAAAGATGATCTGCATGTGCATGCGTCTCCAATATCCATTCGGTGCGGAGTCCGTGGCTCTCGACAAAAACCGCGATCGCGAGTGCGGACACCGCTGCCGTGCGGCCCGATTCCGGAATGAAATCGAGAACTGGATCAATGATTGCGCAGGCATTCGAGTGCGGATCCTGCACCACATAGCTCACGGTGTTCGTGGGCTCGTCGAAAAACGCCTGGACCTCAGGATGCATGGCCGCCTCCTCGCTGGGCGAACGCTTGTTTCGCCCCATCGGATTTAACCAAATAACGTGAAAGTTAGCGCAAAGCGGACGGTAAGCTACCCCGGCAAACGCTTCGGGCACAGGGTGCCTTGTCGTTGCTCCCGCGCGAATCACGTCCCGACGTTCACGGATTCCTCACTGCTCTTTCGTTCACGTGCTTTCGCTTGCCGCCGTGGCTCCAGCCTTAACGGCGTCCGCCACCATGCCAGTGGCCGCCGCCATGCCAGCCGCCGCCACGCCAAGCGCCACCATGCCAAGCGCCACCATGCCAAG
>DATJLX010000176.1:0-11425 GCA_035509135.1 Methylocella sp. | reverse complement strand
ATTTGGCCAATCAATCAGCATGGATTGCCGTAGATTTTTATGGGCTTGGGCGCACACAGAGCAGCGCCTTATCCGATCTCTTGGTCACGATAGACCTGGCTTCGAAACCGGCCAGAAAGAGGAACCCTTCTTTCGGGCTCTGCGTTTAGCTATTCTTATTGCCCCCGTAACTATCGCGTCGGAGTGAGGAGAAATTTCATGATCAATTTTCGTATATCAATCGCATTCGTCCTGGCGATCGCTTCTCTTGGCATGGGCGTCGCCACTACAGCCACCCCTGTCGCAGCCTGGGATTTCCAATTCAGGAATATTTCCACGGGCTTTGACCATGGTTTTCAATATTGGGGTCCGGGCGTCGGCGGTGTGCCGCCTGCCACAACTTACGTTTATGAAACTTGCTATCCTGCAAACCAGATCGTCTACGGCCCATACGGCTTCGCTTATCATGCAGTCGTGCGAGTTTGTCACTCTGAATAAATAACGGCTCATGCGTCGTTGAAGCCAGGCACCAACGCTCTCGAACGGAGCTGCCGCTTTCGTTGGTCTTATTCCTGGCCTTCTTCCTTGCCTTCGGCTGCCAAGCCACAATTGACTGGCGGCCCGTAAGCGGCTTCCCAATTCGAGAATCAAACGACATTCCGATTGCCTGTGTCGCTCACGACGCCCGAGGATAGGGATGCTTGGCTTGATGGCCCCGACGAGCAAGACAGGAGAGAAAAGCGATCCAGGCGGTTAATGCGTAATACGGATGAGCGCCTTGGCGTGTTTCCACCTGAACGGCTTTCGTGTCAGCCACAGGTTGATTATTCAAGTTGGTGAACTAGGTGGAGTTTGATGGGACTACACTTTGCGACGCAAATCAAGGAGCTCTTTCAATGTCGATCGGGACTATCCTAATGATTGCCGGCCTCATTGCCGCGGTCCTCGTTCTGGCCATCGGTCTCCGTCCTCCGCCATTATACAGCGATCCGGAAATGTTACCTAAGCGCGAGGATTCGAAAGCTGAGAAGGATAAGTAGGCAGCGCAAACGTGCGCATCCTTGATAGCTAGGGCCATCCCAATCACCTTGGCCGCGACGCTGCGCAGCCGCGGGGGTGGAGGGTTGCGGCTGGCGCACCGGCCAAGTGAGCCGGAGCGCGGCATTCAACAGTGTCTTTAGCGTCTTTATCCTCCGCTTTCTCTGCTTTGAGCGGCGGGGCGCGCCGGCAGGCGTTTGATGGCTGACATTTGCCTGCGCCTCAACGGTTAAAGAGCCAAAAAATTAGCGTCAGAACCGCACTGATCAGAAGTCCGGTGGTGATTGGAAAATAAAAAGACCAGTTCTGATGCTCTATGACGATATCGCCAGGCAACCGCCCCAGCTTAAGCAGGCCGATCCACCGCCATAGCAGACCAATTGCCACCAGGATCAGTCCAAGCAGGATGAGTGTCCGTTGCATTCTATAACCCGTTGGCGCAAAACTGCGCCATATCCAGACACGAGTTTCATCGGAACTCAAGGCGCGGTATGAGCGCGGGAGATCGTGATGTGGGACATCAACGCCGATGAGGCACTCTGGGCATCCAGTATGTTGCCAGAGGGTATTGTGGAACGATGGTTCATTGCCGACGGGGCGATCGTCGCCTCCGGCGATCCTGTGGCGGCAATCAGAATCGAAGATTCCTTGCACGAAATCATCGCGCCGGCGAGTGGTCGCTTGACTATTGTCGCGGCTGCGGACTCCGTCATTGAGCCCGGTACTTTATTGGCAAGATTGGCGGTTGATGAGGCACCGTCGCGAGGCAGATAGCAATCCGCAATCTTGATTGCTCGGAGGATGGTGTGCGCACGGACTCTTGGCCTGGAATATAGCTGAAAAATGATCAATTATGGGACGGTGGGCACTACGGCCGTAAAACTCCGGCGCATGACGTGCGCGGCGATCGGCATGAACCCTCATTGCTGCCAGTGAAATTCATCCGGTTGATGCGCACGATCATTCTTTCACAGAAAGCGTGCACCGGCGATGCTGGTGCTGGTCCCCTTTGTATTGTTCCCATCAACGCTTTCTCCGTGGGTATGTTTGCTTGATAGCCCGGGACGGACAGCGTGCCGGTGGGAAGAGCACCTTTGGATAAGGGAACCGGACGCCGAGCTGATTGCTTATTCCCCCGTTTGCAACAAGGTTCCGGCCCGTCGCGCGCTAGCGAGCAGCCGTGCAAAGCCGAAGGCGGCTCCCGCGAAAAGCAAACTATCAATCACGAGTGCAGTGAGCATCAGATCGGCGCGCAGAACATGGTCGAGCAGCGCGCCGCGCAGGCCCTCGAAAACATATGTCGGCGGCAACGCCCAACAGATAGGTTGCAACCAGCCAGGCAGAACGGCAACCGGGAAATAAACACAGCCGAGCGGCTGAATAATAAACATCAGCGACCAAACAAGATTTTCCGTGCCCAGCCCATAACGCAGCAAGATTCCCGCAACCAGCAAGCCGACGCTCCAGGCGAAGAAGATCAGAATCGCGAAAAAGGCGGCAAAAGCGATGCCCAGAGCCCAAAGATTAAAGCCAAAAAACGCAATGGCCATCAACGTGACCGGAACGACACCGATGACAAGCCTGATCAGGCTCATGACCATCAAGGCGACGACGAATTCGGTGGGCCGCAGGGGGCTCATCAGCAGATTAGGGAGGTTGCGGGACCACATCTCCTCGATAAAAGAAAAGGAAAATCCCTGCTGGCCGCGCAGGAGAATATCCCACAGGAGAACCCCGCCGATCAGTGCGCCCGCCGCTATGGCGGCGCTGGTAGGCGCAACGCCTTGCGCCTTGACGAGGTAACTTTGCAAAAAGCCCCAGGTCAACATTTGAACAGCAGGCCAATAAATCATCTCCAGTATTCGCGGCCACGACGAACGCAGCAGATAAGTATAGCGCAGCACCATTGCGCCGATGCGGCCCAAAGAGAAGGCGGCTGGATTGCTCATGAGTCGACCCGGCTTTTCCCGTTCACACGGCCACGCGCCACATCGAGGAAGACATCCTCCAGATTGCTGCGCCCATAGCGCGTGCGCAATTCCGCGGGCGACGCGTCATCGACAAGGCGGCCTCGTTTCAGCATGATCACCCGGTCGCACAGGCGTTCGACCTCCGCCATATTATGCGAGGCGAGCAGGATCGTGCAGTTGCGATCGCGCCGATGCGCCTCTAGATAGGCGCGCACCCAATCAGCCGTGTCGGGATCGAGCGAGGCTGTGGGCTCGTCAAGCAGCAGCAATTCGGGATCATTGATCAACGCCTTGGCAAGCGCCACGCGGGTTTTCTGTCCCGCCGAGAGACTCCCGCTTGGACGGTCGAGGAACTCGATGAGCGCGAGGTCCTCGGCCAGTCGCGCGATCTTCTCCTCTATGCCGGTGACGCCGTAGAGCCGCGCGAAGACACGCAAATTTTGCCGCACGGTGAGGCGATGCGGCATATCAACATAGGGGCTCTCGAAATTCATGCGGCCGAGCACGGCGTGGCGCTCATGCGCCATGTCGTGGCCAAACACGCGGATCGAACCCCACGTCGGCTCGATCAGGCCCATGATCATGCCGATCGTTGTCGTCTTGCCGGCGCCATTTCCGCCGAGCAGCCCCGCCGTCGAACCCGCGATGAGCGAGAAGGTGAGGGATTCGACGGCAACGGTTTTGCCATAGGTCTTGCAGAGACCTTCGACGGTCAGGGCGATTGGGTTGGACATCCCCATTCGTACTATTGTGGCGGCCATTAGGGCAAGGGGCGCGCTCTTTCCGTAAATCCACCATTGATAGGCTTGTTCAGGTTGAGATTGAGATTGCGAAATAATCTCATTGCAATTTCGATGACATAAGTGTTCACAGTTTTATCCTGGCCTGTGTACCAATTGAGCCCCTCTACTCCGTCTCTATGGTGCGAAGCGAATGACTGGCAGAGCTTGGGCTTAGGACTGGGACGCGAGAATTCCCGGCAGGCCGAGAGATCAAGCCCAAGCGGGTTTGAGCTATTGGGAGACATCCCTATGCGATTGTGTCTACTCCTTTTGGTCGCGATCCTTCCTTTTGTCGCAGGGCCCTCCTCTGCCGTGCGGGCGCAGGATCTGTCAGTCGATGCTCAATCGTCGGCTGGCAACACATGGGCTCCGTCGAAAAAAAGTGCCGCGCAGCAGGGCGCTAAGGGGAGCGGGATCAGCGCGGCGCCGCCGATCGATCCGCCATCTGAGACAGAGCCGCAAGTGTTGGATTGGAGCGGAGCTTATGCTGGCGTTCATGGCGGGGCGCTCAGCTCGCCGGGGCGGAGCAATCCCTGACGAATATCGGCCGAGCCATGATGATGGCTCTCGGGTACCCATGACGACCCTCCCTCCCCCCATTTTCGACCGCCAGCTGACGCGGCGCAGGCTCGCCCGCGCAGCTGCCGCCGGAGCCGAAGAATTCCTCCTTGACCATGTCATCACGGAATTTGGCGAGAGGCTCGCCACGATCAAACGGGAATTTTGCGCAATCCTCGATGCGGGTACGCCCTCGCCCCGGCTTGCGGCCTGGCTTTGTGGGAGTCTTCATCCCCCCTTTCTCCTCCGCATGGCGCCTCTGGCAGAGGCGGCCGGCGCGCCTTCATTCCCGCGCCTCGTGGGCGACGAGGAAAATTTGCCGCTTGCGCCGGAGCGGTTCGATTTGGCCGTCTCGGCGCTGTCCATGCAAAATCTCAACGATCTCCCCGGAGCGCTGGTTCAGCTTCGTCGCGTTTTGAAGCCGGATGGGCTTTTTCTCGGCTGCCTGCTCGGCGGCCAGAGTCTCCACGAGTTGCGGACCGCCTTGGCCGTGGCGGAGACCGAGATGAGCGGCGGGATCAGTCCGCGGGTCGCGCCTTTCGCGGATGTGCGCGACATGGGCGGGCTTCTGCAAAGAGCCGGCTTTGCTTTGCCGGTCGCCGATAGCGAGCCCCTGACCGCGCGTTACGCCGATCTCTTTGGCCTCGCCGCCGATCTGCGAGCGATGGGCGCGACGAATGCGCTGACAGCCCGGCTGCGCGTATCTTTGACGAAAGGTTTTTTCATGCGCGCCGCGCAAGTCTATGCGGAACGGTTCGCCGATCCGGACGGACGCGTGAGGGCAACGTTCGAGATGATCTTCCTCTCCGGTTGGGCGCCGCATGAAAGCCAACAAAAGCCCTTGGCGCCGGGGTCGGCCCAAATGCGGCTCGCCGATGCGCTCAAGATCAAACCGGCTTCCGGAAGTTAAAGGGATTTTTACTGCGCCAGTTCCCAGGTAACCTGCACTTCCGTTCGCAGCGTATCAACGCCGGGCTCGACGGGAATTGTGGCGGGCACTGCGCTCTCGGTGGCCCCGAGCATCCTTGGCGACATACCAGCGGGAACGGGTTCCGGCGGTTGCGTCGCGATTTCCAGGATCCGCCCGAGCTTGATGCCGAGTCCGTTCACGTAGCTATTGGCCTTGCGCAAGGCGTCCCGAACAGCATCTCCCCGCAAGCCATCATATTTCGCTTCCTTTTGGGAATAATCGAACTCGATGCTTTCCAGGCTGTTGGCACCCTTGTCCATCAATTGGCTTGCGAGGGCACCGGCTTTCGTGATGTCGCGCACCCGTACACTCAAGGAATTATGGGCGGCGTAGCCGCGCAGGGTCCTTTTGGTCACATGGCCATTGGTGTCGAACGTCTCGTCATAGACCGGCGAGAGCGTGATGGACACGGTCTTGATGTCCCTCGCTTCGATACCTTGCGCCTTGATCTCGCCGACAACCGCCTGCGCGGCACGGGCATTTTCGCGGATCGCATCGGCGGCATTCGGCCGCTCGGTATCGACGCCAATCGTGATCGTCGCGATATCCGGGACGAAGTCCGTGCTCGCAACGCCGGTCGTGGTGATCGTCGGCAGCGAATCCTTCAAGGATTGATACAGCGGCTGTTGGGCCTGCACAGCCCGCGCTCCAAGGCCAAGCGACAGCGTGGTAATGACGAAGATCCGCGCAAGCAGGAGTGAAAAACGGATGGTCGGGGACATGAGAACCTTTCAACGGGCATAAATATGGGGCGGCGACGCGCATCGCTCTGAACGGCCTTTTGCCGGAGAAATTCTAGTGAAATCGCGGCCGCCATGCTAGGATATCCGGCGATGATGTCTCATCTTGCCGCACCCCCTGCTCAGCTTGAATCACCGCCCGGCCGGGGAGTCGTTTCCCTTTCGGGCGCGACCCGGCGGGAGCTTGGCGCGGCGCTCGCCAGCGTCGGCGTGCCCGAGCGGGAAATCGGCATGCGCGTGGCGCAACTCTGGCATTGGATCTACCATGCCGGTGCGACGTCCTTCGATTCGATGGCTAATATCAGCAAGATTTTACGTGCGACACTGTCGGAGCATTTTACGCTTACCCGCCCGCAAATGATCGCCGAGCAAATTTCCAGCGATGGCACAAGGAAATGGCTGTTGCGGCTCGACCCGACCGACCGCCAAGACAAAGGTGCCGAGGTCGAGTGCGTCTATATCCCGGAGAGCGACCGCGGCACTCTTTGTGTTTCAAGCCAGGTCGGCTGCACACTGAGTTGCAGCTTTTGCCACACGGGAACCCAGAAACTCGTCCGCAATTTAACCGCGAGAGAAATCATTGGCCAAGTTTTGATCGCGCGCGAAAGACTCGGCGATTTCCCGGGGGGATCGCCGGCAGGCGACGGCTTCGTGCCGGGCGAAGGTCTACGCGCGGTTTCCAATATTGTTTTCATGGGAATGGGCGAACCGCTCTTTAATTTCGAGAGCGTGCGGGACGCCGTGGCTGTCATGTCGGATGGCGACGGCCTTTCTTTGTCGAAGCGCCGGATCACGGTTTCGACAGCCGGTGTCGTGCCACGAATGGAGGAGCTTGGCCGCGAAACTGGCGCGATGCTCGCAATTTCTCTCCACGCCGTGCGCGATGAATTGCGCGACAAGCTCGTGCCGCTCAACAAGAAATATCCGATCAAGGATTTGCTGGATGCCTGCCGGGCCTACCCTGGCGCCTCCAATGCGCGGCGCATTACGTTTGAATATGTGATGCTGAAGGACATCAATGATTCGCCTGCTGAGGCGCGCGAACTGATCCGGCTGCTCAAGCGCATCCCGGCCAAGATCAATCTCATACCCTTCAATCCCTGGCCCGGTGCGCCCTACGAATGTTCGGACTGGGTAAGGATCGAGAAATTTTCCGATATCGTTTTCAACGCGGGCTATGCGAGTCCCGTGCGCACACCGCGAGGGCGCGACATTCTTGCGGCCTGCGGTCAGTTGAAAAGCGAGACGGAAAAGCTGCGGGCACGGGCGCTTCTAATTTCTATTGATAGAAAAGCCGCGGGCGCGGGCGAGGCTCGCGGTGCCAGAAAATAGGTTTAAGGCTTCGATCGTTGCCCAATGATCGCGAGCGCTACCAGTGCCGCCGAAATTACCGTGTTCCAGCCCGCAAGCGACAGGCCGAAAATGCGCAGCGCCGCGCTATCGCAGCGCACGACTTTGACGGTTTCCAATTGTTTGAGGAATTCCTCGACCGTGCCTGCGTGTTGGTAGGCGCCTGTGCACTCTGTTGGCCCCGGCCAAAAGCCCCATTCCACACCCGCATGATAGGCGCCGAGAACAGCGCTCGCGGTGAAAATCAAAGCGAGAATGCTGAAGGCCATGCGGGAAAGCTGATGCGAGCCTCGCACGGCAAACAAAAGCGCAAGCCCAGCGATCGGAATGGCGGCATAATAGGGAATACGCTCCTTGAGACAAAGCTCGCAGGGCGCATAACCAGCAGCCTCGAAGAGAAAAGCGCCGGCGATCGATGCGCCGGCAATCGTTAGAATGGCAAGTGCCAGGCCAGAGGAAGCTTTGATGCCCATCGCAGCGGTCAGATCACATGCGCGGCGATCCAGAAGCCGACGACAATGGCCAGCGCAAGGATGCCCAAAAACCAGCCAAAATATTTATCAAGCAGAGCATTGACCGGTTCGCCAAAGTGCTTGAGAAGAACCGCGATAACGAAAAACCGTGCGCCGCGTGTCAAGAAACACAATGCAACGAACAGCGGCAGACTATACGCCAAAAGCCCGCTGGTGATCGTCACGATCTTGAAGGGAATCGGCGTGAAGCCCTTGAGGAGGATAACCGCCCATCCCCATTGCGCATAAAGCACGCGCAGCTGATCGACGCGCGCGCCATAGCCATACAGATTGATCAGCCATTTCCCGACCGTCTCGTACAAAAGCGCGCCGATCGCATAGCCGAGCAGAGCACCGGCGACCGAGCCGGCCGTGCAGATCATCGCATAGACCCAAGCCCGCTTCGGCCTCGCAAGCGACATGGGGATCAGAATCGCATCCGGCGGCACCGGGAAAAACGAACTCTCAGCGAAGGCGATGGCGCCGAGCGCCAGGGGAGCGTGCCGGCTCTCCGCGAGGGTCAGGGTCCATCGATAAAGCTTTTGAAACATGTATTTCTCGCAAAAAGGGCCGCGCCCCCGGCGTGAGCGCGGCGAAATGAATGACGATCCATCCTTGGCAAATATCCCGCCGGAGCGCAATTCAAAGCGGCGCTGGAGAGGCTCTCCTGCGTCACTGTCGCGCGGCATGATGCGCGTCGCGGCTGTGTCCGCCCCAAGCCCTCACGCGACCTCCTCGACGCTGTTCACTGAAGCATGTCGGCCCCCGCCGAAAGCGTCAAACCCATAAAGTGCCAACAGTGGTCCCGCACGACGGCCAAAATTTGACCCGTCCGAGGCCGGTTGGGTTCAGTGGAGTTTGTGCTATGAGGATTTCCCTGTCGTTTGCCACCCATCCACACTATGCCTTATGGAAACACCGGCATGCGCCAACGCTGGTTGATTGGAACACTCGTGACGTTGAACCTCTGCGCCTCCGCAATTTCAGCCGAGCCCGTTGTCAGGCGAAGCGGAGCAGCGTGGCCGGACACCCTGCTCGCGCGGGCCGAGGCGCTGGCCCTCATCGAGACTCTCAACGCCCGCCTGCTTGCCGCTCTTACCGCGACCGAGGTTCTGGAAAACTGGTGCGCTGATCACGAATTGGCGAGTGAGCCTCGGGTCCACGCGAGGCGAATTGCCGGTTCAGAGAAGCCAGTCTCACCCGAGCAGCGGCAAAGACTCCAAATCGGCCCCGAAGAAGAGGTCACCTACCGGCATGTCGAGCTTGTCTGCGGTAGCCATGTCCTAGTCGAAGCTGACAATTGGTATGTGCCAAGCCGGGTCGGTGCGGACATCAACCGTGTGCTGATGACAACCGATGCACCTTTCGGCCGGGCGGTGCAGGCTTTGAAGCCTTTCCGAAAGAATTTCTCGGTCGAAATCTTATGGAAACCGCTTCCCGACGGTTGGGAGATGGGACCACTTCCGACAGACCGGCCAGAGGCCGCACTGGCGATGCCCTGGCAGCTTTTCCAGCATCGCGCGGTCCTTTATAATAACAAAAATGAGCCATTCTCAGAGGTCAGAGAAATCTTTACCCGCGAAGTCTTGGCCTTTGGCCCACCGTAGCGGTTCGTTCCATGGCCAGAGCAAATAGCTTACGGTCGCTTACGGATTTCCTGACGCGTGCCGCCGCCACCCGGGCTTTACCGGTTTTGCGGAGCCTCGCGCACACCGCCATCAACACTGTGTTTCCGCCCGCCTGCCTCAATTGCCGGCAATCCACCGGCGCCCCCGGTTCGCTTTGTGCCGCCTGCTGGGCGCAGGTGCGTTTTATCGAGCGCCCCTTTTGCGAGCGCCTCGGCACGCCCTTCGCCATGGATCTCGGCAACGAGGGACTTTTATCGCCCGAAGCGGTGGCCGATCCTCCAGTCTATGCGCGGGCCCGGGCGGTCGCGCATTTCGAGGATGGCCCCGTGCGGCAATTGGTGCACCGGTTGAAATACAGCGACAGAATGGAACTCGCCAAACCGCTCGGGACTTGGATGGCGCGCGCGGGCAACGAACTCCTCGCCGAGGCCGATCTTCTCGTGCCGGTTCCATTGCACCGCCGCCGGCTTGCCGCGCGCCGGTTCAATCAGGCGCATGTCTTGGCGCAAGCCATAGCGGCGCAATGTGGCGTTCCGGCCGATCCCTTCATCCTCGCAAGGGTAAAGCCGACGCCATCCCAAGTCGGCCTTTCGCGGGCGCAGCGGGCGCTTAATTTGCAGGGCGCCTTTCGCGTGACGGAAGAGATGGCAACACGTGTCGAGGGCCGGGCCATTGTCCTCGTCGACGATGTACTGACCACGGGGGCGACCGCCAACGCCGCTTCGCGGGCACTTCTGCGAGCCGGTGCCAAAAGTGTCGATGTTTTGGTTTTCGCGCGGGCCGTATGAGTCTGCGTTGAACTCATCGAGGTGCAAACGACTGGTCGGAAACACGGCTATCGACGAAGGAAACCCCGGCGTCGTCCTGTTGCCAATGGGAACAAGCGGTCATGCCGTCTTCAGACAGAAGCAGGCAGCGTTGCCGCCGGCGGCTGGCTTTTGAACAGAACCAGATCGGCAAGGGAAGCGACCAGATGCTGCATGAGATTATAGAAAATAATGGGCAACATGACTTGCGGATGATCCGCCAGCGCCACGGATGCCAGAACAAGCCCGGTTCCGTTGTTATTCATGCCCAGACCGAACACGAGCGAAACTTTTTCACTGCTATTCGCGCGAAAGACCCTCGCAAGCAAATATCCTGACGAAAACGCGATTACACAAAGAGCTAAAACGATCAGCAGCATTATTGCAAGAAAGTCAATATCTGGATGCGATATCACGCCGGGCAACGTCAATGAAGCGTTCGAGTAATTAAGAATGAGCAGCAAGCAATAATTTGTAAGTTTCAAATAAGGTGTCACCCTTGCAACCTGCACTGCACCAGCCAAAAACCGGCCTAATACGCCAAGTAAGGTTGGCAGAATGACCCATAATCCCAGAAAACTCATAACATCGCCGGATGCAAGTTCGTGCAAATCCTCCGAATAATCGCCGGTCGTCACGAAACCTACCGTGTGAAGCACGATCGGAGTCAATAAAGGGCTGAGCGCCGTGGTGCTCAATACCAAACCGACGCTCAATGCGAGGCTTCCGTTGGCGTTTTGTGACCATGCCGTCGATGCCCCTGCGATGGGCATCGAGGCAACCAAAGCAAGACCCACGAGTATCTGCTGGGCTTCTTTTTGATTATGCCAAGTGTGGAGCAGGACACTCACCGCAACGATAAAAGCCAACGGTGTTGCGACATTACAGAACAGCGCCCCCGCTGCAAGAAACGGCCTTCGAAGCAGCCGTGTCAGTTCTTGTGTCTTCACTCCCAATCCAGCGTTAAACAAGAGCGCCGCTAGCATCACAGCGGGGAGGGTCGCCACCAGCTGACTTGGCACGACGCCATCACCGAAACGGACGCTCCGGATCAAGGAGCCAAGGCCAGGCATCACCGCCGCGGCGGCATAT
>DATJLX010000175.1:0-5949 GCA_035509135.1 Methylocella sp. | reverse complement strand
TCTGCGGCGAGGAAAGCGAGCGCGAATTCCTTCCAGCTCAGTTCGACTGCGAGATGATAGGGATCGCTCAAGTCGTAGCGGGCGACACCACGCTTGACGATCTCGACAGTGCCGACACGCATTATGGCTTCGCGGTTCTTGCGCTCCCCATGCTTGGATTGGATTGCCTTCAAGCTCTTGGACTCCGCTCTCGCTCAGCAAGCCATCTCACGCTTAACCGAAGGCCGGATGCTTCCGCGTCACGCTGCCTTGTCCTTGTCAACGGGATGTTGGCTACGCAAGCTGATGGCAAGCCGATTCCAAAGATTGATCAAGCCGATGAGGATGGTCAGATCGACGATCTCCTTGTCGCAGAAATGTGGCCTCAAGGTCTCATATACAGCGTCGGGTGCATGTGTGTCGTTGATTCGTGTAATTGCATCGGTCCATGCCAGTGCGGCGCGTTCACGGGGACTGTAGAGAGACGATTCAGTCCAGGCGTCGAGCAGATAAAGTCGCTGCTCGCTCTCCCCCGCCTGCGAGCAGCCTTGCTGTGCATGTCAAGGCAATAGGCGCAGCCGTTGATCTGTGAGGCACGCATCTTTACCAGTTCGATAAGGCTGTGCTCAAGACCGCACTTTTGAATGTAGGCTTCCACCTCGGACACTGCTTTAATGCCCGCGGGCGCAATCTCGTAGCCCCGAAGTCTTTCTGCTCCCATTTCACTTTCCTCCTTCGACTTAAGGAAATTTGCAGATAAGATAGCGGCCAAATAATCATTCGACAGGGGGATGACTTGGCCTAGTGCGATTGCCTTAGGAATTAAGGATCTAAAAATGTCGCCCTAGAGTTCGCTGCCTGTATAGACCGTCGCGCCCACTCTGCTGGCCCTGCGGCAAGTCCCATCGCCATGGCTCAAGGAAATCTCACATTTTTTGAGCACAGGCTCTTTGATTGAGAATGAGAAGATGTTCGTTGTTGGTCGTAAACGCCATTCCGGCGTCCGGCTTGGACCTGGCGGGTACCTAGGGAGGCGTCGGTCAACGGGGAAAGGCTATGCCCACTGAGAAAAGCCAAGGCTCGGACAATGGCGGGGCGAATTCAGTTTCTGTAAAGCCGAAAGACGAACCCGCCCCACTCGGCAATACTGATAAACCGCAGACAGACAGTCCAGGCACTCCGAGCAGCCACAAGTCTATCGGCAAGCGGCGTCTCATGATGGGGGCGGCCAGTGCCTTAGGTCTGGCTATTCTCGCGGTGTTTGGCATTCCTTGGGTTAAGTTCATTCTCACCACCGTTTCGACCGACGATGCCTATGTGAACGGTCACGTAACGTTCGTGGCAGCCAGGGTGCCTGGTCAAGTGTCAAGGGTCCTGGTGGATGACAACAACCGCGTCCGCCAAGGCGATCTTCTCGTCGAACTCGACAAGGAGCCCTATCAGGTCGAAGTGGCTATCAAGAAAGCGGCTGTCGATACGGCAAAGGCGAACCTCGATGCGGCTACAGCTGATGTGCGCGGTATTGAAGCAAAGGCCAGAAGCCAACGCTGGAAACTCCAGCACGCCATCGAAGACGTCCAAAACCAGATCGCGCTTCTTCATGCGAAGGTCGCGGCTCTCGATAAGAGCAAGGCCTCACTGAAATTGGCGGAGGCGGAATTCCAGCGGGTGGAAAAACTGGTTGCTTCCGCGGTGGCGAGCCGCGAGGAGTACGACCAGCGGCAAGCAAAGTTATTGGTCGCCCGTGCGGAAGTGGTCCAAGCCCTAGATGACATACACCAAATTCGAGTCTCGTTGGGGCTGCCGGCGGAACCTGCGAATGGTGGAGACTTAGGCTCGGTGCCGGCCGATCTCGACCAGACCTTTTCCTCGGTACTCCAGGCACAGTCAGAATTGATTCAGAGCTCGGCGGAACTCGGCCTTGTCCATTCGTACAATCAAACCCCGAAACAGATGCTCGAGGAGTTCTACAAGCGTGCTCCGCACGGCGACATTGACTTAATATTTGCCGCGCTTGTTCCGAAGACACCGGCCGTCAAGCAGGCCGAGGCGAAACTCGAGTCCGCTGAACGCGATCTGGATCAGGCCGAATTAAACCTTCGCTATTGTGATATCACTGCGGAAATTGATGGCGTCATCACACGCCGCAATGTCAATCCCGGCAACAATGTTGTCGTGGGACAAAGTCTGATGGCGATCCGTTCGCTTAACGAAATCTGGATTGACGCCAATTTCAAGGAGACCCAACTGAGGGAATTGCGTATCGGCCAGGCGGTCGACGTCTATGCCGATATGTATGGTGACCGGCATTTATTCCATGGCCGTATCACCGGTTTTACCATGGGTACCGGGTCAACCTTGGCTCTGTTGCCGCCTGAAAATGCTACGGGCAATTTCGTCAAGGTGGTGCAAAGGTTGCCAGTCCGCATCGAGCTTCAGAATTATGACCCCAACAAAGTTCCTCTGTTCATAGGTCTTTCGGTTGTCCCATACGTGTATACCACCCGGCCCGCGACAGGACCCGATGCTGGTAAGTTTTTGCAGGCGGCTCAGCCTCAGCCGGCGGCGTCGGCAGCCGCTCCCGCCGAACCTGCGGCTGACGACAAATGACCGAGGCGTCACTTTCAGTTCCCAGGCCCGGCGCAATAAACCCTTGGCTCATTGCCGCCGCCGTGGTGGTGCCGACCTTCATGGAGGTGCTCGACACAACGATCGCCGTGGTCGCGCTGCGCTACATCGCGGGCGGGTTGTCGGCCGCGGTGGTCGATGGCGAATGGGTTATCACGAGTTACCTCGCCGCCAACGCCATTATCCTGCCGGCGACCGGCTGGCTGATCAACCGCTTCGGCCGCCGCAACTACTTCCTCGCGTCGATCGCCGTATTTACCTTAGCCTCGGTGCTTTGCGGGATGGCCACGGGCCTTTATCAGCTGATCTTATTTCGCGCGATCCAAGGTATTGCAGGCGGTGGTCTTCAGCCGTGCAGCCAGGGCGTGCTGCTCGATGCGTTCCCGCGGGAGAAGCAAGGCATCGCAATGACCCTGTTCGGTTTGGCTGCCCTGATCGCGCCGGTTGTCGGACCGACTTTGGGAGGCTGGATTACCGACAATTATTCATGGCGGTGGGTCTTCTATATCAACCTTCCAGTCGGCCTTGTGGCTAGCGCCGCCTGTTACGCCGTAGTCCATGACCCGGAGTATCTCACGGCTCAGCGCGCGGAGCAGAAGAGGCAAGGGTCCCGTTTTGACTCGATCGGTTTGTCGCTCCTCGTAATCACCATGGTGTGTTGGGAGGTAATGCTCAGCAAGGGCGAAGAGTGGAATTGGCTGGGTGATGCGTTCTGGCGAGTGCAGACACTGTTAACACTCTTCATTGCCGCGCTGGGCGGCTTGATCTTCTGGGAGATGCACCACACTAGCCCCGTCGTTAATTTCCGGCCCCTGGGGGAGCGCAATTTCAGCGCCTGCTGCATCATCATTTTCGGTGCCTATGCGGTGCTTTATGGGTACAGCACCTTATTGCCTGGCCTGCTTCAATCCCTGTTTGGTTACAATGCGCTGCAGGCGGGGCTGGTCATGTCGCCGGCCGGTTTTTTCGCCATTTTAACGCTGCCGGTCGTGGCCCGTGTGCTCGGCCGGCCGACAGATGCACGGTGGGTGATCCTGGCCGGTCTGCTGACGATGGCTGCCAGTAATTATTGGATGTCACAGCTCAACCTCGATATTAGCCCGGGGCAGGCAGTCTGGCCCCGGGTCGTCATGATCGTAGGCCTGTCCATCTGTTTCGCCCCGGCAAATGTCGCTGCCTACCTCTATACGCCGAAGGAGTTGCGCGCAGCCGCCGTTGGCTTGTTCAGTCTGCTCCGCAACGAAGGAGGCAGTGTGGGAACGTCCCTAAGCCAGGCGCTGCAGGATCACCGCGAGCAATTTCATACCCTTCGGCTTGGCGAAAATCTCGATCCTTTCAACCCGTCCGTGCAGTCCTTTCTCGAACAATCCAAAGCATTTTTCCTTCAGCAGACTGGCGATCCAGCCTTGTCGCAGCAATTGGCTTGGCAAGCCTTGGAGAATCTACGCCAACAGCAGGCTTCATCCCTTGCCTATTTCGACTGCTTTTGGATTTTTGCCATGTTGATGCTTGCGCTGGTGCCAGCCGTCCTATTGATGAAGCGCTCCGTGGCCGAGAAGGGCGCGCGCATCGGAGGGGAATGATGATGCCCCGATGCAGCGTTGCCGGTTGAGGAACTCAATGCGTTGAATGACGATTAACCTTAGCCGCGATCGGAGTCGCTCGTGCAAAAGATATTGGCTGAAAGGAAATCCCTGAAATGAGCGAACAGAAACGTTCCATAAGGCCCCACGAAGCCGGTTTATTGGCCCTCTTTGCCCTTCTCATTGGCAGAATCACCCAGCTCGCCTTGCGTGCTGTCCGCTCTGTTCGCGGGAAGAAGGCCTGAACGGCGGCCATACCAGCGCGGTGCCGCCGGGCGAGGAGCTCTGTTTAGATCCGGTGTTCAATTTTGCGCGGAACGGGGCGCTTTGCTGGCCAGAAGCTGGCCAAGACAGAGAGCAAACCTATGTTTGGTCCGGCGCCGCGCTGCTGCGTTGAAACAAAGAGGAATGAAGCCATGATGATGCAAGAAATCGATGTTCACGACTTCGCCCGGCAGCTGTTGGAAGCCCATGGCGGAAAGGCCGTCGCCGAGGCCGCTCAAAAGGCTTCTGCGCTTGAAAAGGAAGGCAAAACCGACGAGGCGAAAACCTGGCGGCACGTCGAAGCGGCGTTGAAGGCCATGCGCGGGCCGCACCAAAGCTGACGGCACGGTCTTCATGCACCTCAAGAGCGGCCGATCGACGGTTGCGGCGCACCCGCGGCCTCGAACTCTTCAGCTTTGGGGCTCAAGCACTGTCAATGACTGGATTGTGATCGAGTGCGTGGAGACAGCGAGGGCCTCTAATCACAATATCGAGGCGCTGTCTTCGCGTTTGATCGTCAATTTGGGTTGGCGAGCCGCTAGGCCGAAGGCGAAAATGAAATTTTTTCTTTCGAAATCCGTGCAACGTTCTAAAAAAGTCTAGATTTTCATTTTTACTTAAACATATTCAAAGTTTTTGGACTGATTAAGATGAACCATTATTATCAATTTGAGGATGTATTACCTAAGTTAAAGGTGGGAAAGAAGATCAAGCGTGCAAGCTGGGGCAGGGCTTGGCTGACTTTCTTTCCCCTCCCGGATAGCCCGATTGAGTCGGTCATCATCGTCAATCACCCGGCCGTCAGGCCGTTCGTTTGGCACCCGAAGCTCGACGATATTCTCGCCGCCGATTGGCAAATCATCCGGGAGTGAAGCCGCGATTGGCCGGGCTTCTTTAACCGTTTTGGATACGGCTTGCCTTGCGTGTGATGGCTTATGATTTGCTGGGTTCGCGACTTGGTTGCGGCCAGGCATGAACGTTGACCCTGCCCGTGACGGTCGTGGAAAGGAAGCAAGTTATGATGGGGGATGCAAAAATCAGAGAGCTTATCGATTGCCTTTTTCGCGAAGCAAACGGCGATAAAGCAGCGTTTGAGGCGGCACTTCGTGAAGCTGAAATCGAGTTCGTTTCATCGGAAACTGATGTTGTCATGGTGCCCGCCAAATTTGAAGAGGAAAATACCGTTTATAATTCCTTCGACGATGGCGGCGGCGTTTGGTGCTACGTTCCGCGAGCCAAGAGCACGCTTCAGTGACCGCGCTCATCGCCCCCGCGGTCTAGCATGGCTCGCTCGCTGTGTTCGCGGCAATCGGACAAAAATGTTTTCGAGACCTGTGCGCAAGTCCATTTTGATGCTTGCCGCAAAAGGCGGCGCATGATTCCGTTGCTCCATAATTCACTTGGGAAGGAACATGGCGATCCGGCAGATCGGGCAGGAAGCCCTTCACTTCAACACCAGCGCTTTGCAGCCAACGAGCCTTGATGAGATCCATGG
>DATJLX010000174.1:0-4740 GCA_035509135.1 Methylocella sp. | reverse complement strand
CCCGTTCCCAGCTTGCGACTCGATCGAGATCCGCTAACAGATGGGCAAGTTTCATTCGCTCTAGCGCGGCCGTGTATTCCTCGCTCGCGAATTGGGATGGTTGGGACGGATAGGCAAGCGCGCTGCGCAATGTGCCCGGCGGCATATAGTCTTGTTGCGACATAAACATCATAGTCTGCGCGGGCGGCAGCAAGATGCGCCCGCTTCCCCACGGCCAAAGACCCGCGATCGCACAGAAGAGACTGGTCTCACCGCCCTGCCGTTTGCCGATGATCAGAACCCGCTCCGCCGGATTGATTATGGCATGCCTCTCGCTCAGTCGCGTGCAGCCGGCCGGCGCGGCGATGCCGACTTGGTCCAACACGAGCTGATCGTCGGCCGTCGGAACAAGCTCGATGCGGCCTGTCTCGCTGCCGACTTTGTCCATCTCGACAAGCGCCAAACGAAAGCTTGCCACGCGCAAAAGTGTGGCCCGCCAATCGGCGATCGTGCTGAAATTATCGATAAACCAGCGCAGCGCCTGCTGAACCTGATTGAAGGCCCCGACCGCCACCATCAATCCACCGAGTGACATATCGCCCGCGAAGTAGCCAGGCGCCGCCACGATGAAGGGCGCAACGATCGTAAACCACCCGTAGCCGGCCGTGACCCAAGTGAGCCGCGTGATGCCACTCACAAGCCGCCGCATCATCAAAAGGACCTGATCGAACTCACGGTTCAGATATTCCGTTTCATCGGTTTCGCCGCCATAAAGGGCAATGGCCTGGGTGTGCTCGTTGACCCGCACGAGAGCGAAACGAAAATCCGCCTCGCGCGCGTAGCGTTCGGCGTCGAGTGTGATCAGCGGGCGCCCGACCCGCGAACTTACAAAGGACGCGATACCGGCATAGGTCAGCGCCAGCCAGACCATGTAGCCAGGCACAACGAAGCTCATGCCAACGACGGAAAAGATTACGCCAGCCGAAACGGCCCATAGGACGGTAATAAAACAAATGAGAAGAAGGATTGACTGGAGCAACCCAATGCCAAGATCGGTCGAGAGCTCCACCAGATGACGGGCGTCCTCATGGATTCGCTGATCTGGATTTACGCCGATTTCGCCGGCGCCGGAGAGGTGAAACGCGCGCCTTGGCACAAGCCATTGATCGATGAGATCGTGGGTGAGCCCGTCGCGCAATTTCAGTTTGCTCATCTCCCTGAGCCAGGCCTGGGCGACATTCAATGCCAACAGCGCACCGGCAATCACCACAAAGATCATAAGCTGATACAGAAACCCCGAAACGTCCTTGCTCGACAGCGCATCGTAGAACGGCTTGTTCCAGGCATTGAGCTTGATCTGAAGATAGGCAGTCAGGGCGACAACGGCACCCACCGCGCCGCCGAGCAAGAGAAGTTTGTCGCGGCCTGGCGAATTCCAAAAAGTGGTGATCATCATCCACAGTTGCGGCGCGAGCTCCGCGTCCCGCGCTGCAACCCCCGCCGCGCTCCCGAACGGCATTTTGGTCTCATCCGCCATTTGCACCGATTCCATTTTCTACCGGCACATAGAAACCGGTTTCCGGTTGAAGATCCTGCGATAAGAGAAGCTTCAAATGATATTGATAGGACGGGGCTTCGCGGATGAAAAGCATCGACGAGCTCCTCGCGGCGACGTGAAACATTTTTGTAAGATTTTCCCTCCGAATCGGACAAACTTTTAGAACGACCCAAGGGCGCTCCCCAATCCAATCACAGCGGCGAGTGCCAAGAGGCCGCCGACGATCGACACCATGACGATGTCGAAATAACTCTCGCCATGGGTTGAATTGCAGACCGCGAGCAAAGTGACCACGGCGCCATTGTGCGGCAGGCTGTCGAGCGTGCCCGCGCCAATGACGGCGACGCGGTGCAACAGCCCTGGGTCGATGCCTTGCTCATTGGCGATGCGCAAATAGGTGCTGCCGAGCGCATCGAGCGCGATCGTCAGGCCGCCCGAGGCCGAACCCGTGAGGGAGGCGAGCACATTGGTCGCGACCGCCAGCGAGACCAGCGGCCCCCCTTCGATCGACAGCACCCAGTCGCGCACCATGGCGAATGCGGGAAGGGCAGCGACGACCGAGCCAAAGCCGACGAGGCTGGCGACGCTCAGCACCGGCAGAGCGGATGCATTGACGCCGGCGTCCATGCTGCCGCGCAGGGCGGGCAGGCGCCGGACGTTGACCGCGACCAAAGTGACGATGGCGGCCGCAAGCGCGGTCACGACCGCCCACACACCGCCGACCGCCGACAGGGACGTCGAGCCCCAAGCCTCCTCGGCAAGGTAAGACGCATCGAGACCGGGCAAGATAAACAGCGACATCAAGAGATTGACACTGATGACGATGGCCAGCGGCAAGACGGCCAGGGCAATGGATGGAGTCGCATCACTTTGATGGCCGTGGCTGGCTTCCGCCGGATCGAATGTGCTGGCGGTGGTCGCGCGCTCGCGGACGATCAGATCCTGCGCCGCATCATGGACGGGAGCCGCCACACCATAGCCTTCGCCCTTGTCGCGTGCCTTGATCTCGGCGCGGCCGAGCCACCAAAGCCCGAACCCGAGCATGATGGCCGAAGCGATGATGCCAAGGCCCGGCGCCGCGAAAGGCGTGGTGCCGAAGAACGGCATCGGGATCGCGTTCTGGATCGCCGGCGTTCCCGGCAGGGCCGACATGGTGAAGGTCGATGTGCCGAGCGCGATCGCCGCCGGCATCAGCCGCTTCGGAATCCCCGCCGAGCGAAACAGTTCATGCGCCATCGGGGCTAGGACAAAGAAGGCGACGAAGAGGCTAACGCCGCCATAGGTGACGAGGGCGCCGGCAAGCACCACCGCCAGCACCGCCCGTCGCGCCCCGAGCCGCTCGGTCATGAAGGCGGCGATGGCCTTCACCGAGCCGCTGTCCTCCATCAGCTTGCCGAACAGGGCACCGAGGAGAAAAATCGGGAAGAACTGCATGATGAAGCGCGCGGCGCTCCCCATGAAGGTTTGCGTCCAGTGGGCGAGCAGAGGCTCCCCGGCCAATCCGGCCGCGAGAATAGAGGCGCCAGGAGCCAGCAGAAGCACGCTCCAGCCCCGGTACGCGAGCCAGATCAAAAGGCCAAGAGCGACCAGAATGCCGAGCAGTCCCATGCGTCAGACCCTTTCCAGCAAAACGTCAAGATCCAGGGTGGAGCGACGCCCCAGATTCGATGCGTGCATCTCCAAAAAGACTTGCGCAGACCTTCGCCCTTCATCGTATAGCAGAGAAAAGAATTCCCATTCCGCGTTGAGTTTGGAGGAGGCGCCGAGCTCCGTCATCATCTCGCTCGCGACGCGGTGGATGCGCATGCTGGCCCATTGCGCGCCCTCGCTGTCGCCTGGATTGGCGACTTGCCGGAGCAAAGCGATCATTCGCAGCTCCTTCAGGAGAACGGCGTTGAAGGACACTTCATTCAGACGGTTCAGAATCTCGGAAGCGGAGCGCGGCGATTCTTTGCGCTCCATTGGATTGATCTGAACGAGAATGGTGTCATGCGATTTGCACTCGCGAATGAGGGGCGTGATCGTGGGATTGCCGGAATAACCGCCATCCCAATAGGGCTCGCCGTCAATCTCGATCGCCTGAAACAGGGTTGGCAGACAGGCAGAGGCGAGAAGAACGTCCGGAGTAATCGCGTCGTTCTTGAACACGTGGCCGCGGCCGGTCCGGACATTGGTGGCGGTGATGAAAAGCTTGATGGGCGCTTGTGCCAGCCGCTTGAAATCGATGAGATCGGCCAGAATTTCGCGCAAGGGATTGTTCCCCATCGGATTCAAGTCGTAGGGTGATACCAGGCGAGACAGGAGATCCAGGCCAACATAGATGGGCGAAGAATCCAATGTCCAGCGGCCGAGAAGCACATCGAGCGGCCCGCGCCGGAAAGGGCTGAAGCGAGCCGCATCGGAGACACGGCGCCAGAAGTTCTCGAGGCTTTTCCGTGCGCCCGCGGCGCCGCCCTTCGCATAGCCATCGACCAGCACCGCGGCATTCATGGCGCCGGCCGACGTGCCCGAAATTCCATCGATTCCAAGCCAGGGTTCCTCAAGCAGACGATCGAGCACCCCCCAGGTGAATGCCCCATGCGCGCCTCCGCCCTGCAGGGCAAGATCGACGAGGATGGGATCGCGTATGACTGGACTCTTAGCCGTTTTCATGGGCATCTCACCTCGCGGAATTGGTCACAACCGGGCATCACGATCGAAATATCCGTAAGCCACCTGGATGAAAGAGTCGCGAATTTCTTCCGCACTCCGCGAAACGCGCGAGCTGAGGCAAGCATCGCGCACGCAACATCATCGTTGCCTGTACATAAGCAGCGGCGGGCGGCAGCGGCCCGAGATGCGGGTTGCCCGGCGCTACAAATTAAAGGCAGCGTTCTAAGATGTATCAAGCGGCGTATGATGAAGCCATGACGCGAGCCATGATATCCGGTTCCACCGATCCTTCTCTGGACTTCTCCGCCGCCGGCGCTAGGTTAAGTCAGGTCAATGCAAGTGAGATAATGTTCATCGGGAGGAAACCAATGACAGCGCTTCATCGTCGCGAGATGTTCGGGGTCCTGTTGGGCGGCGCCGTAGTGGCCACGGTGGGATCAACCTTGTTAGCAGATCCGGCCGAATCCGCGCCACTCACAATGAGCAAGAGTCTTCAAGGGAAGACAGAAAACCTCGTCGAGAAGGCGGTCGTGGTTGTGCGCCGGCGCCGT
>DATJLX010000173.1:0-9319 GCA_035509135.1 Methylocella sp. | reverse complement strand
GAACATGCTTGCGGGTAGTCATGGCGATCTCCTATGACCGCCAATATCTCATAATCTCATACGTGCGTCAAAGGGATAATCCCCATTGTTTTTGATAAAGCAACATACGAATCTGATATACAAACCATCGCAATCGATTTTAGGAGTGTTAGGCACAGATGGGGCGTTGTAACTAATCTTGGTGAAGTGCCCCTTTTTTGGATTCTAAAGCATCGCGGCTTATTCAATTCGCAGACCTAGTATCGTACGCTCTTTATAGATTTTATGAGGTTAACGATAGTAGATTTATAGACATTATTTCCTAGCGATTTGATGGGCTTAATATGCTCTTCGACAACAAGATTCCCCGGACGGCGGACGCGGCTCGCGGCGCCGATGTTGATCTGATTTTCGGACGCTCAAGAGCAAGTACGGCACGGCTTACGCCGCGCTGCATGGCCTCACCCAAGAGATCTGCGCGGTCGGATCGACCTGTTGGCGTAAGAATCGAAATGAGAGCCCAAGTGTGGCAAGTGAGGCGCGGGCCCAATGTTTCACGTGAAACTTTTTTAGAGCAATTCTAAATTTAAGACTATGATTGCGTTATACCCATCATTTTGGCATGGCTTTGACCGGGGATGCCGCCTTTCGGCCTCTTCGGCCCGTGACCGCCATGCTGATCCCATGCGCCAGCACGAAGCCCCTGGTTCGGCGGAATCCTGGGCGCCGGTCTCGGGCCTATGTCTTTTTGCAGAAACCAAGGGCAAGCCAAAAATGTTTCACGTGAAACATTTTTAGATTTATTCTAATTTAGCTGAGGGCTCATGAGATGCCGAGGCCGTTTGACGTAATCGTGGTGGGCGGCGGCCACGCCGGCTGCGAAGCGGCGGCGGCGGCGGCCCGCATCGGCGCCAAAACCGCGCTTGTCACGCTCTCCTTCGCGACGATCGGCACGATGTCCTGCAATCCCGCCATTGGCGGCCTCGGCAAGGGCCATCTCGTGCGCGAAATCGATGCTCTCGACGGTCTCATGGGACGGGTCGCGGACGCGGCCGGCATTCAATTCCGCGTGCTGAACCGCGCCAAAGGTCCCGCCGTCCGCGGTCCCCGCGCGCAAGCCGACCGCAAGCTCTATCGCGACGCCATGCAGGCTGCGATCCGGGACGTTCCCCATCTCAGCGTGATCGAAGCCGAGGCCGCCGATATTCTGCTTGATCATGGCCGCGTCACCGGGATCACCACGGCCACTGGCGAGGACATGCGCTGCGGCGCGCTCGTCTTGACCACCGGGACCTTTTTGCGCGGCATGATCCACATCGGCGCCCGGCGGTTTCCGGCCGGACGCATGGGCGAAAACCCGGCGATTCGCCTGGGCGAGCGGCTGCAGGAGCTGGGCCTCGGCCTTGGCCGTCTCAAGACCGGGACGCCGCCACGGCTCGATGGCAGGACCATCGACTGGACAGAGCTGGAGCGGCAAAGCGGCGATGCGGAGCCCGAGCCCTTCTCCTTTCTGACCGAGTCGATCGGCACCCCGCAAGTCGATTGCTTCATCACCCATACGACACCGCGAGGCCACAAGATCATCGCGGACAATCTCGGCCAGTCACCGGTCTATTCCGGCGCGATCGCTGGGCTCGGTCCGCGCTATTGCCCCTCGATCGAGGACAAGATCGTGCGGTTCAAGGAACGCGAGACCCATCAGATTTTCCTGGAGCCCGAAGGCCTCGATGATCCCACCATTTATCCCAATGGCATTTCGACCGCCTTGCCGGAAGAGGTTCAATTGGCCTTTGTCCGCACCATTCCCGGCCTCGCTGACGTCCGGATCCTGCGGTCCGGCTATGCGATCGAATATGATTATATCGATCCGCGCGGCTTGCATCCGAGCCTCGAGACCAAAACCATCGCTGGGCTGTTCCTCGCCGGGCAGATCAATGGCACCACCGGCTATGAGGAGGCGGCGGCGCAAGGCCTCGTCGCCGGGCTCAACGCCGCCTTGCGGGCCGGAGCCAAGGATACGGTCACAATCAGCCGGGCCGACGCCTATCTCGGTGTGATGATCGATGATTTGGTCATGAAGGGCGTGAGCGAGCCCTATCGCATGTTCACCTCGCGCGCCGAATACCGTCTGTCGCTGCGCGCCGACAATGCCGACCAGCGCCTGACCGCGCGGGGCCTCACTCTCGGCTGTGTTGGCGCGGCGCGGGAGCGGCACTTCGCCATGAAGGAAGCGGCTCTCGCGGCGGCCCGGGCACTTTTGGGCGAACGCAGCCTCACTCCGAATGAGGCGGCGCGACATGGGATCAAGGTCAATGGCGACGGCCTGCGGCGGTCCGCTTTCGACCTTTTGGCGCTGCCGGCGGTGTCGATTGAAAGCCTCGCCGCGATCTGGCCGGAGCTCGGCGCAATCCCGCCGAAAACCGCCGCGCAAATCGAAATCGACGCCAAATATGCCGTCTATCTCGATCGTCAGGCCAAGGACATCGAAAGTTTCCGCCGTGATGAGGCGCTGGCCATCCCCGACACCGTCGATTATGCGGCTTTGCCCGGCCTTTCCAGCGAAATCCGCGCGCGGCTCGAAAAGGTCCGGCCGCGCACCATGGGGCAGGCCGGACGGATCGAAGGCATGACGCCCGCCGCGCTGACCCTTTTGTCCTCCAAGATCCGCCGCGCTCATACGGGAGCTTGACTTTGCCGCGCGGCCAGGAGCGCTTCGCGGCGATCCGCGCCGCTCACCCTCTTCTCGCGTCCTTGCCGGAGGAGACACTATGGCGCTTGGACGTCTATGTTCAGCTCCTCCAAAAATGGCAAAGCGCGGTCAATCTCGTCGGACCCTCAACACTCGACGATCTCTGGGTCCGGCATGTCGCCGATTCGCTGCAGGTCCCGCAGGCCCTGCCCGAGGCGCGGCGATGGCTCGATCTTGGCTCAGGCGCCGGCTTTCCGGGGCTTGTCACCGCGGTCCTTTATGCGGGCGAACCGGACGCCAGCGTCCATCTGATCGAGTCCGATCGGCGCAAATGTGCTTTTCTCCAGACGGCCACCCGCGAGACCGTGGCGCCAGCCATCATTCATTGCGGCCGAATCGAGACGATTGTGCCCGCGCTCGATGAGAAAATTGATGCAATCAGCGCCCGTGCCCTGGCGCCGCTGGAGACGCTGCTGCGCTATTCTGAAAAATTCCTCGAAAAAGGGGCGATCGGGATCTTTTCCAAGGGGAAACAATTCGACGCGGAATTGACCGCATCATTAACGGCCGGTAAATATTTTATCACGACGATCCAGAGCCAAACCTGTTCCACAGCGCGACTGGTGCTTGTCAAGCGCCGCACCAGTTGAGGGATGGTCAAACATGAAACCCGGAGTGATCGGATTGACCCTTTTTGTCCTGGGTTCGGCGGCGCTCATTGTTTTCAGTCCCCTCTATAGCCCCGATCTCGAATTGGTGCCCCCGGGACCCATCACCCTGCCCAGATTTGCCTTGTTTTATTATATTCCGCGCTTAATACTATCTGCTATACTTGTAATCAGTGCAAGTTATATTATCTTTACAGAGGATTACTCAAAACCGGATAAGTATTGGGCAAGCGGCACGATCGGCGCGCTTGTCGTGTCTTGGGCCATTTGGCTTAAGAGCTGATCATGCCAACAACACTACGGCCTTTTGGCCAGGGGTTCATCCGGGCCGCACGCTCCTCAGGCGCGGCACGTCTCGATCCGGGGTTCACAGCATGATCTGCGCAAAGTTCCAGAGCTTTGGATCCGATCCTTTGCGAACCAAACAGAGTGAGGCTTCTGAGCGATTCGGTTGAATCCCTCAAGGTCCAAGGAGAAAAAGGGGCCGGTTGCCGCCATGCGTGTGCTCGTGCTTGCCAATCAAAAGGGCGGGGTCGGCAAAACCACCACCGCCATCAATCTCGGCACCGCGCTGGCCGCGATGGGCGAGCGCGTGCTGATCATCGACCTCGATCCGCAAGGCAATGCCTCGACCGGGCTTGGCATCGACCGCGAAAACCGCGCTCTCTCGACCTATGATGTCTTGAACGGCGAAGCAAGCCTCGCCGCCGTCCTGCGCGAGACTGGGGTGCCGCGCCTCTCGCTCGCCCCTTCGACGCTCGATCTCGCCGGTCTTGAACTTGAAATCGCGGCGCGCCCGGACCGCGCCTATTGTCTCAAGAAGGCGCTCGCCCTGCTCGCCGAGGAGCAGGCCAAGGCGTCCGCCGAGGAGCGTTTCACCTATGTGCTCGTGGATTGCCCGCCTTCCCTCAATCTGTTGACCATGAATGCCATGGCCGCCGCGCACAGCGTCTTGGTGCCGCTTCAATGCGAGTTTTTCGCCCTCGAAGGCTTGTCGCAACTGCTGAACACGGTCGAACAAGTCAGGAATACGCTCAATCCCGCGCTGACCATTCATGGCATCGTGCTCACCATGTTCGATCAGCGCAACTCGCTCGCCGTGCAGGTCGTCGCCGATGTCCGGGGCTTCATGGGCGACAAGGTCTATGAAACGGTCATTCCGCGCAATGTCCGCGTGTCCGAAGCGCCTTCGCATGGCAAGCCGGTGCTGCTCTACGACCTTAAATGCAGCGGCAGCCAAGCCTATTTGAAACTGGCGTCGGAGGTGATCCAGCGTGAGCGTCTCCACCGCGCGGCCTGAACGCCGCGCCGGCGGCGCCATTCCATCAAGCGGCTTAAAGACAAGGGACTTAAAATGTCTTGGAAAAGGATTTTCGAAGGATGGGGACGTTGACCATGAAACCAAACAAATCCGCCGAAGAGGCGCGGCCGCGGCTCGGGCGCGGTCTTGCCGCCCTTCTCAGCGGCGCCGAGACGCAACCGCAAGGCGCCGCGCCGGCGCCGCGTTCCCCCAAAAAAATTCCAATCGAGTTCCTGCGCCCCAATCCCCGCAATCCGCGCCGGCAGTTCGGCGAAGAGGAACTCGCCGAACTCACCGCCTCAATCAAGGAGAAAGGCATCATCCAGCCCCTCCTCGCGCGGCCGGTGCCGGGGGACGCGGGCCGCTTTGAGATCATCGCCGGAGAGCGCCGCTGGCGCGCCGCGCAGCGCGCCGGTTTGCATGAGGTACCAGTCCTCAGCATCGAGGCCGACGACCGCGAGGCGCTCGAACTGGCGATCATCGAAAATGTCCAGCGCAGCGACCTCAATCCGCTCGAGGAAGCGGCAGGCTATGAACAGCTTCTCGACGACTTCAACTATTCGCAGACCGATCTCGCCAAAGTGGTCGGCAAAAGCCGCAGCCATGTCACCAACAGCCTGCGGCTCCTCAAGCTCCCCGAGAGCGCCAAAATCCTGCTGCAAGCGGGAAAACTTTCGGCCGGTCACGCGCGGCTGTTGCTCACCGCCACCGAGCCCGAGGCGCTCGCCGAGACCATCATCGCTCAAAACCTGTCGGTCCGCGATGTCGAGCAAATGCTGGAGAGTGTTCCCGAGACGGAGCGCGCCAAGGGGCAAGGGCCGCGCAAACGCGAGAAGCCGGAGAAACCCGCCGACACGCGGGCGCTTGAGAAGAGCCTGCGGGACGCGCTGGGGATCGAGGCGGTGATCACTCAAAAGAATGGCGAGGCCGGCGAATTAAGCCTGCACTACAAGACCCTCGACCAGCTGGAATTTGTCTGCCGGCGATTGCAGCAGGGGTAAGGGGCGCTGAACTTAATCGCTTCCCGATCAGAGAGATTCATCTGATCGAAAAGCCATCCGCTCAAAATCACAGACGCTCAAAATCACAGACGCTTAAAATCACAGACGCTTAAAATCAAAGACGCTTAAAATCAAAGACCTGGAGCCTGTCCGGATCGAAAAAGCCGGTCAACGTCGCAACCTGCTCTAGGGAGCCGGCGCCGGAGGCTGCGCCCATCGCAGCCGATCCAGGTGTCGTCAGCCTTTCGCCCGGCTCAAGCAGCGTCTTCAAGAGGATCATCGGCCAGCCGCGGCGTATTTGCTGACCCGGCGGTCGTGGATGAGCCGGATCGGGACGGGATTGAGGAAGTGACGTTTTTCGCGGCCTTGTTTCTTGGCGACGATAAGACCCGCCGCCCCTAGCACCTTCAGATGCTTCATGACGCGCCCTTCAAGCATCGTCAGCGTCTGCCCATCTTCCTCAAACAGCGCGTCGAGGCATGGTCCCGGCAAAATCTTTTCGAAAGCGTCAAATTTTAATTGTCCGCCCCCATTGACTCCGAAGCCGCAAAACCTAGTTCGCAGGACAGAGAGGGAGGAAAAACCATGCAATCTCCGATCGGACATTGCTTCATCGAATATATCTGGCCGGCCCGGGGACCGCGCCCTGAAGTCCTCGAACGGTTTCCCTTCTGGTCTCCCGAGCGCGATGTCGCCTATTTCCGCGGCCTTGCTCACGCCGGAATCCGGAACTTTTATCGCGGCGATCATCCGAAACGGGAGCAGATCCTCGTCGATGGCGTGTCACGCGAGGTCACGGCGCAAGCGGTGCGGCTCGTCGATGAAAACGGCCGGGAAATGTGCCGCTGGACCGCTTCCGACGAATATGAAGAGCTTTCACACGCCCGCCACTAAAATGGGGTGTCTTGGAAGACGAGGCGGGCTTCAAAGATCGAGCGTAAGGCGATGGGCACGGATAAGAGTTTAAAGGCGGAGGCGGCCGGGAAGCGCCGGATGACGACGGCGGCCTTCTATCGAATCCTTGTGAATGGCGCGCTGGAACTTGGCGAGGTCGCGCGGCTTGAGGTCGAAATCCAGAAGTTCTATCCGCACGCGAGACCGCAGCCCCGTTGCCCGGACTGGCATCTCTCTCCCCCAGCCGAGGGAGAAAGCTTGGCGGCCTCACAAAAGCAAAGATTCCCCGCGAAAAGCAGTCACGAAATTAGCCATTCACATTGATTTGTTCGCAGCTGCAAAATCAGACCTCTTCCCCCTATATCCCTGCGTGAGCAGGACAATCAAAAGGGACCGAGGCGATGACGCGCGACGCCAGTATTCTTTTCTCCCCCTACGAGCTTGGCGATCTTCACCTGCCGAACCGGCTCGTCATGGCGCCCTTGACCCGCAACCGGGCGACCAAGGGCACGGATGCGCCGAATGATCTGAACGCCCGCTACTACCGCCAGCGCGCCACCGCCGGTCTCATCATCTCGGAAGCAACCCAGATTTCCCAACAGGGTCAAGGTTACATCTGGACGCCCGGGATCTATAGCGAAGCGCAGGTCGGGGGTTGGACGAAAGTGACCGATGCCGTGCATCAGGCGGGAGGCCGCATCTTCCTCCAGCTCTGGCATGTTGGCCGTATTTCGCATGTCTCGCTACAGCCCGGCGGTGCGCCGCCCGTGGCGCCCTCGGCGATCGCCGCGAAGACGAAAATCTTCATCGAAACCGGCTTTGCCAATGCGTCCGAACCGCGCGCCTTGAGCGTCGAGGAGATCGCCGGCGTCGTTGCCGATTATCGGAAGGCCGCGGAAAACGCCAAGCGGGCGGGATTCGACGGCATCGAGATTCATGGCGCGAATGGCTATTTGATCGATCAATTTCTGAAAGATGGGGTGAACAAGCGCGAGGACCAGTACGGCCAGACCATCGAGAACCGGGTCCGTTTCGCACTGGAAGTGACGGATGCGATTTTGACCGTTTGGGACAGGCGCCGCGTCGGCATCAGGCTCTCTCCGGTCAACCCTTTCAACGAAGCCGTCGACAGCAACCCCGAAGCGCTCTTCTTCTATCTCGTCCAGCAGCTCGGCGCCCGGAAGCTCGCCTATATCCACGTCATCGAAGGGGCGACGGGCGGTCCGCGCGACAATGTGCCGTTTGATTTCCTCGCCCTGCGCAAGGCTTTTTCCGGCGCCTATATCGCCAACAACGGCTATACGCGTGAGCTTGCTGTGGACGTCTTGAGCCAGGACCGCGCCGACCTCATCGCCTTCGGCAAACCGTTTCTCGCCAATCCCGACCTTGTCGAGCGGCTGCGCCGGAATGCGCCCTTGAACACGCCCAAGCAGGAAAGCTTTTATGGCGGCGCCGCCGAGGGCTACACGGATTACCCGACGCTCGAAGAGGCCGCGGCGGCCAAAACCTGACCCGCGGCGGCATTTTCAGAACCCGCCGGTGACTTTTCGCAGTTCCGCCTTGAGCGAGGGGGCGAGCTCCGGATTGGCGAGGGCAAAGGCGATATTGGCGGCAAGAAAGCCCAGCTTCGCGCCGCAATCATAGGTTTTGCCGTCGAAGCGCACGCCGTGAAAGCTTTGACTCTTGGCGAGCGCCTTCATGCCATCGGTGAGCTGGATTTCGCCGCCGGCGCCCTTCTCGCCTTTTTCCAAAATCGCAAAAATTTCAGGACCGAGCACATAGCGGCCTGAAATAATGAGATTGGATGGCGCGGTTCCCTTCGGCGGCTTCTCGACCATCGCGGTGATCTCGAAGGTATGGCCAAAATCCTTGCCGATCGAGACCACCCCATATTGATGGGTCTCCTCAGGCGGCACCTCCTCGACGGCGATGATATTGCCGCCGTGCTTTTCATAAGCGGCGACACATTGCGCAAGACAGCGGCCTTGTTCCGAAGCCATGGTCACCATATCGGGCAGCAACACCGCGAAGGGCTCGTCGCCGACGATGTCGCGGGCGCACCAGACCGCATGGCCAAGACCGAGCGGCTCCTGCTGGCGGGTGAAGCTCGTCGCGCCCGCCGCCGGACGCTCCGCGATCAAGGCGGCAAGCTCCTTCAGCTTGCCGCGTTTTTGCAAGGTCTCCTCAAGCTCATAAGCGATGTCGAAATGATCCTCGATCACCGCTTTGTTCCGGCCCGTGACGAAGATGAAATGCTCGATACCGGCCTCGCGCGCTTCCTCCACGACATGCTGGAGCACGGGCCGATCGACGACGGTCAACATCTCCTTGGGGATCGATTTGGTGGCCGGAAGAAAACGGGTTCCGAGCCCGGCAACCGGAAAAACAGCTTTGCGAATGCGTTTCGTCATAGTCCCTCAGAGCAATGGGCGGCGATTGTTGAAAGTTTGCAGAGCACAGGCTGGCGAACGGGCTCAGGCAGAAAGCCTAAGTAAGTGCTCTTCTATAGCACAAGGGTGACGGTTTTTTGGTACTTTAGCTTACTAAGAAGCTTCGGGAAAACCGTACCCGCCGCCATCACCTAAATGCCACGGTCTGCAAGCTGTTCGTTGATAAAATCGAGAAACTCAATATCTTCATCCTTATAACCAAGTCCTCATGAGCATGACCGGTTCGCCCATTGGCGAGTTCCGATGGACATAATGAGCCATGGCTGGTCGGCGAGTTTGTTCCAGGCATAGCAGCAGTGGTCGACGATGTTCGTGTAGGAGGTGAACACTCGGTTCGA
>DATJLX010000172.1:0-2732 GCA_035509135.1 Methylocella sp. | reverse complement strand
GCGCCCCAAAGCGGTATCGTCAAAGAGTTCAAGGTCAAGCTGGGCAGCCAGGTCGCCGAAGGCGTCGAGCTTGTCAGCTTCGAAAGCGGCCCATTGCCAGATAGGGGCTCATGAAATTGGGCGCCCGGCTCCTTACATGAGGACCGGGTCGCGCTTTGCGGGAAAATGTTCTAAGCAGAGGCGCCTTGGCCGGGCCACCGTTTGGCCGGTGCAAGTTCATTCATGTCCCGCGCACGGAATTTGAGACAATATGCGAAAAGTCATCGGCGGCAAGCTCCATGGCATCCGCGTCACGGAAGCGAATCTCGATTATCATGGGTCGATCACACTGGATCCGGATCACTGCGAAGCCGCCGGCATTTTGCCGCTCGAATTCGTTGAAATCTGGAATAAGCATTCCGGTGCGCGGATTTCCACCTATGTCATTTTGGGCGAGCGCGGTTCGCGCTGCTGCATTGTGAATGGCGCCGCCGCGCGGACATGCCAGCCGGGCGACGCGCTCATCATCTGCAGCTCGATCTATCTGCCGGGCGAAAACATCGCCGGGCTCAATCCGGCTGTCGTGACCCTCGACGAAGACAATAATATTGCTGAGACTTTGCATTACTCCGTCAGCTTGGACGCCGCCGGGCGCTACAAATTTGCAATTCTTGACGAAAAGGGAACAAGGCTCAAGATTCCCCTGCGCTCTTCCGCGGGCTTAACCCGGAAATGTTAATGCTCCGGCGGCAGCTCAATCTTGACTCTTTTTTTCGATCGCTCCCATATAACGAACATAATGTTCGTCATACCGAATGACCGGCGGTTTCGTGCAATTCTCTCTCATCAGCAAAACGGCGGGTCTTCGCGAGGTCGATGCGCCGACCAGCCGCGTTGTGCATTTTGGCGCCGATCATCCGCTCCAGATGGACGCGGGGGTCAGGTTCAGCCCTTTGACGATAGCCTATCAGACCTATGGAGAGCTGAACGCGGAGAAGTCGAACGCCATTTTGGTCTGCCACGCCTTGACCGGCGACCAGCATGTCGCCAACACCCATCCCCTCACTGGGAAAGCGGGTTGGTGGCATACCATGGTTGGTCCGGGACGGCCGATCGACACCAACCGCTATTTCATTATCGCCTCGAATGTTGTTGGCGGTTGCATGGGCACCACGGGGCCGGCCTCGCTTAATCCTGCGACCGGAAGGCCCTATGGTCTCGATCTTCCGGTTGTCACTATCAAGGACATGGTTCGCGCGCAAGTCCTGCTTATTGACCATCTTGGCATCGACATGCTGTTTTGCGTCGCGGGCGGTTCGATGGGCGGAATGCAGGTCCTGCAATGGGTTGCGAGTTTTCCCGATCGCGTCTTCGCGGCGATGCCGATCGCGACCGCCGCGCGGCACTCCTCGCAGAATATCGCCTTTCACGAGGTTGGGCGGCAAGCGGTCATGGCCGATCCTGATTGGCGTCAAGGCCGCTATCTGGAGGAAGGCGTCATCCCGACCAAGGGGCTTGCGGTCGCCAGAATGGCGGCCCATATCACCTATCTGTCGGATGAGGCCTTGCAGAGCAAATTTGGCCGCAAGCTGCAGGACCGAAGCGCGCCAACCTTCTCTTTCGATGCCGATTTCCAGATCGAGAATTATTTGCGCTATCAGGGCACGAGCTTTGTCGACCGCTTTGATGCGAATTCCTATCTCTATGTGACGAGGGCCTGCGATTATTTTGATCTCGCCGCCGATTACGGAGGCTCCCTGGCCTATGCCTTCAAGGGCGCCAAAACACGATTCTGCGTCATCTCCTTCAATTCGGATTGGCTTTATCCGACGCAAGCTTCGCGCGCGATCGTGCATGCCTTGAATGCGGGCGGCGCCTCGGTTTCCTTTGTCGACATCGAGACCGATCGCGGCCATGACGCGTTTTTGTTGGAGACGCCTGAGCTCATCGCTACCTCGCACGGTTTCCTGGATGCCGCGGCGCGGGCGCGGGGCATCGCGCCAGCCAAAAGCGGGACGCCTTGAATCGTGACGGCAAGGACATACGCTGACAAAACCAAGAGAGACATCACGATTCCGGCGCGCGTCGATCTGCTTCTCGTCGCGGATATGGTTGAGCCCCGGAGTCGCGTTCTCGATGTCGGCTGCGGCGATGGCACTTTGTTGCGGCTGCTTGCCGAGGAAAAACAGGTGGACGCGCGTGGCATCGAGCTGTCCCAGCGGGGTGTCAACGACTGCGTCGCAAAAGGGCTTTCAGTCATCCAGGGGGATGCCGACACGGATCTTGAAGGCTATCCCGACAATGCCTTCGATTATGTGATTTTATCCCAAACCCTGCAGGCGACACGCCAGCCGCGCAAGGTTCTGGAACAGATGCTGCGAATTGGCCGGCATGCGATCGTCTCATTTCCGAATTTCGGCCATTGGCGCATCAGGTTTCAGGTGGCATTTGGCGGGCACATGCCATTGACGCGCAATTTGTCTTGCGCATGGTATGACACGCCCAACATCCATTTTTGCACAATTCAGGATTTTATCGCGCTCGTCCGGGAGATCGATGCGAGGATAGAGCGGGGTGTTGCGCTCGATCATTCCGGCAGGCCCCTCGGTTATTCCGAGGCTTGGATCTGGAATCTGTTCGGAGAGCAAGGCGTCTTCCGCCTCGCCCGCAAGCGGAAATGAACCAAGGGTCCCGCATAGGAAGTGATTAATACCAAGTCCTCATGAGCATGACCGGTTCGCCCATTGGCGGGT
>DATJLX010000171.1:0-23335 GCA_035509135.1 Methylocella sp. | reverse complement strand
AATTCATCGTTTGAGTCATGTAGCCTCTCACCGGATCACGCGCGGGAGACGCGGATGCCGCTAACGGGCGCGGGCCTTCCCGCAAATCACACAATGCCCAAAAATAGCGCCAGCGCCCGGTTGACCCGCACAAGCAAAGCGTCGCTGGCTTCCCCGATCACCTCGCCGATTTTGGCAGCCGGAACGACCGTGATTTGTCGATGGCGATCTGCGAAACTTCACGCAGTCCATCGAGGGAGCGATTTCGAGCAACCTTACATCTCTGGCCGCCTCCGGCAACGCGGCTGGCCAGAGCGGCGGCGTCAAGCTTGCTGTAGCGTGGCGGTTGAAATTTTGAACAATCCGACAAGATCGCAAGAGAAACTCTTGTCCAAGGCCTTGTAAGGTTTTGCTTGTCCATCGGACAAAAATGTTTCACGTGAAACATTTTGGTACGATTGACACCACCGCTTTCAGCCGCTGCCGATGACCGGAAGGCAAGCCGCCATCCGCCGGTCAGATTGAGTTTGAGCGCAGTGTTTCAAATTCGAACCGCGCTCATGCGCTGGATCGGGAACTCACCTAACAGCTTTTGCCGTCGTCATGCGCAACCGGCTCGCGAGAATCCGGCCAAGCGCGAAAAGCAGTTCACGCGCGAGGGCCGGACTGCTCTGCTCGAAGGCGGTGTACTGGTCCGGCATCATCGCCGCAACTTCGCAATCGTCCACCGCCCAGGCACCCGCCGACCGGGGGCCCCCGTCGAAAAATGAGAGCTCTCCCAAGACCGACCCCGCCCCGACCCGAGCGACGCGGCCCATGGTCAGCCCGTCGACCGACTGCGCAATGATTTCCAGCTCGCCATGGAGCACGAAGTAGAGCGTCCGGTCAGGCTCACCTCGCCTTATCAGCGCATCGCCCGCCCTCACTCTGCGAGTGCTCGTAAACCGGAACAGCTGTTCCCAGTCCTCGCCGCGCCAGCCGGGCAGCAGCAGGGCCTCGCTTGGCGTCGCCAAAGAACCGCTCGCGCGAAAACTCGCGATGGCGGATTCGAGGTCCTTTAAGGGGATATCGTCTGCCGGCATGTCCAAGGTCATTTTGGCGAGAGAGCTACTGTGTACCGTGTGATCCCTTAGCTTAACAATTCTCAGCGCGACGCTATAGTATTCTCTCCCAAAGTATAACGGACATTGCGATCCCGGGCGACAAAGGCGGTGCGATGAACAACTACCTGCTGCTCGGCACCTGCTTCCTTCTTGGGATCCTCTTGCGCCGTTCGAGGCGATTGCCGGATAATGCAGCCGCGTCGCTGAACGGATTCGTCATTCATATTTCGCTTCCGGCGCTGACCTTGACCTATGTGCACGGCCTGAAACTTGATACGAGCCTGATCCTGCCCGCGTTGATGGCCTGGGTCATGTTCGGGATCGGATGCGGTTTCTTTTGGCTGGCCGGGCGGGCGCTCGGTTTTTCACGGGCCACAACTGGGGGGCTCATGCTGACCGGCGGGTTGGCGAACACGTCGTTTATCGGCCTGCCGATGATTGAAACATTTTATGGCCCGCAGTTTCTTGGCCTTGGAATATTGATCGATCAGTTAGGCTCCTATTTTGTGCTTTCAACCCTCGGCATCCTGGTGGCCTCGCTCTACTCCTCCGGCCATCGCATCCATACGGGGACGGTGATCCGAAAGATAGTCCGGTTCGTGCCCTTTCAAGCTTTCGTTCTGGCATTGCTGCTCATGCCTTTCGCATACCCGGTCTGGCTCGACGATCTGCTGAGGCGCCTCGGCGCTACTCTCGTGCCACTCGCTCTCGTATCGGTTGGCTACCAGCTTCACCAAAGCCAGGTGCGTGGCAAGGCCTCTGCGCTGACCGTCGGACTTGTCTTCAAGCTCGCGGTCGCCCCCGCGCTGATCCTGCTGCTCTTTGCGGGCGTGCTGGGGGCCAAGGGGCCGGTGCTGAATGTGACTGTGTTCGAGGCCGCGATGGGGCCGATGATTGGAGCCTGCATTGTCGCGATCGATCACGAACTCGATCCGCCCCTGCTCACGCTGATGGTCGGCGTCGGTATTCCGCTTTCCTTCCTGACGCTCCCCATCTGGTGGCATTCGCTCAATTTCCTCTGATCGCTGATGGCGATCTGCGAAACGTCACTCAAGCCCATTGCGCTTCGAGGAACCGCACCCGTCATAGATCGACGAGCAGATCGCGCATCGGCGGCGGGCTCGGGAAAGACCTCGAAACTCATAAGCTTCTCTCATGGCGCAAACGCCCAATGGACCGTTGCAGATTGGCGGTGGGATGCGTGCTGTCATCGGCAAAATTAAACGGATAGTCAGGCGATTCCGAGCGCCCGCCCCGCAATCGAGAGAGCCGCCGCGATGCAAGCGAGCCCTGCTGCGCGCGCGACCCACTCGCCCCGCGGAACAACCTTCTCCACGAGCACGAAGACCGCTAGGCCGGCGATCCAAAGCAGGTTCATGATGCCGCCGACGAAAAGCAGCGCCATCAGCGCCCAACAGCAGCCGACGCAAAAAGCACCGTGCTCAATACCCATCCGGATAGCGCCTAGATGGCCGGGACGCCAATGGGAAGAGAGAAAATGCGCCGGTGAGCGGCAATGCCTGAGGCAGGTCTGTTTGTACGGGGTGATCTGATAGAGCCCCGCCGCGAAAAGCAAGCCCGCCGAGAGCCACGCGTTGAGCGACCACATGAGCATCGAGTGGACCAGGTTCACGTGTTCGAGAGAAAACTGAAGGACGCTGGCCAAGACTGAGAAAACCAGCCAGACGATCAGATAGCCGCAGACGAAGCCGGCGGTCGGCACAACGCCCTCTGCGAGCCGTCCGCTCTTCTGCTCGTGGCGCGTGACTCGCGCGTAGAGCAAAATCATCGGTGTAGCGCTCGGTACCATCATGGCGATCATCATGACCCACCACATCGCCACCATGATCGCCCAATAGGTACCGGTCCACTGCTGCGGCATTGCCGTGCCGCTTGCAAAAGCACCCGGCGAGATGGCGATGCGGGTCATGGCGCGCACGCTCATGCCGGTGCCTGCACCGGTCATGATGTAGGACCAGGCGAGGGCGGAGATGATGATCAGGCCACCAATAATGATCATCCGATCGCGCCGGAGAATAGCTTCAAGTGCCGTCGTTTCCACAGCTCTACCGATCAGTTGCGGATCGGACCGTGATTGTTGAGGTGAAGATGCGCAAATTGGCCGTAACTATTCTTCAACGTGAGTGGTATCGGTCCGCGGACATTTGACGATGCGCTGCCGACCTCGGCGATTGAGTATTCGAAGCCGTGCGGCAGATCGATGCGCACGCGGTGTGGATCGCCGGTCACCGGATTGCGAATGGGTTCGCCCACGGTCTCAAAGTAGCCTTCGACATTAATCCGCCCTTTACGCTCTTCGATGTCGACGTCGAAGTTGATCTTCGTGAAGACTGGGTCATAAAAGGTCTCCACCGTCGACGCAAAAACGTTGAACATGGTGGCAAAGGGATCCGTCTCAGCACCGGACATCACCGTCAGTAAGGCTTTGCGTTGATCTTCGCTCGCGCCTTCGTCGACAATCGGCAGACACTTGCCCTTGCCCTCATGCACCGCGCCCGGCCACCAGAAGACGAAAGCGATCTTAGTGTCGTCGAGTGAGACATTGCCGAAATAGCCCTTGTCAATCGCGATGGCCCCGGCGGCCTCGCAGCGGCCGTGAGTAGGCAAGTCGTTGAACTGACACGGGCAGGCATAGCCGCAATTGCAATTGACGAACTCGCGCGCCTTAATCTCCCAGGGGATCATCGATCCGTCCTCCCAATCCTGCCGAATTGCAATCTGAAGGTTCGATCTACCGAATTAAAACTTGAAGATTGTCAATCTCGCAAGCAACCTTAAACCGTCGGGCGCAACTCCCGATTGCGCCTTGGCAAAGCCGCCAGCTGACTCGCCTCGCGGTGGACGTCAGCTTTTTGGCGCAAGGCAGAATTCAAACCGCAGACCAGACAAACCGTCGTTTAAGGCATGTCGCCGCTCAATCACACAATGCCCGAAAAGGGCACGACAGTCCGCTTGACCCTTGTGAGCAAAGCGTCGCCCGCTTCCCCGATCACCTCGCCAGAGCCAGCCAATTCCTTCGGAAGATCCTCAAGCTTCGGCCGGCCATCCTTCGAATGCCGTTGCCTCAGTTCGGTCCCTTTCCTTTAAAAAAAGCGGAGGCGGCGCTGGCCGATGCTTGTTTGGCTCTTTTCGCTTCCATAAGCCGTGTGATTTCAGCCTGCAAGATCGTGATACGCTCATCGATGTCTTGCAAGGAGAGGTCGTCGAGACTCTGTCCGATCTCGTGCGAAGGTGCCGCTTTACGACGCGGTGCGCCAAAAACCTCTTCGTCGTCTGCCGCCATGACGAGTCGCCTCGTGTAGAAATTCTTGTAACATCTCACGGACAAACGAAAAGCCAAATTCACTCTTTTTTCGGCAAACCTTACATCCCCGGACGCCTTCGGCAAGAGCGCGGGCTACCCCCTGGGTAGCGGCGGCTTCACCGGAACTGCCGCGAGAAATTGCTCGATCTGACAAAAAGCGCGGAGGACACGCAGTCCGGGGCCTTGTAAGGTTTTCGTTCCCGACCTTACCAAAATGTTTCTCACGTGAGAAACATTTTTGGTCCGATTGAAACCGCTTCTTTCAACCGCCGCTAATACCGGAATGTCTGACGCGTTGCGCTTGGGTCAAAGACTCGTCTTGAGCAAAGGCGCGCCCGTCGTGGCGAGGCCGGGTTTCATCGTCCGCTCCCATTTCATTGTCCCGCGCGCCACTGAAAGCCAGCCGCCCCGGAAACAGCCACAAAGGGCAAGAAGGCAATCCACGCCCCATGCGAGGCCAGGAGGCCGGCGATGGCGGCGCCAACGCCATAGATCAAAAACATCGCGATCTGCCGCTTCGTGGCGAAGGGCAGTTTGTGTGGCGGCCGCAGCATCGCCCCCATCGCCGAGGTCACAATGGCGGTGAGCGTGCTCGTGAAAACGACGGTTGCGATTCCGGGCCGCCCGGCGAGCCGCGCCGCGACACTTTGGATCCCCATCCCCGAAGAGGCGACCGCGATGAAACCATAGAGCGCGCCGCCGCCGGCCGGCCAGCCGGTGAATTGACGCGCGAGGGCGAAGACAGCAAGAAGGCAAGCTTCAAGCGCAAGGAGCCAACAGACCGCGCGCGGAACAGGACGCTTATCAAGCCAAAGATCAACGCACGCCGAAGCGGCCGCCGCGCCCGCCAAAAAGCCCGCAAAGGCAACGAAGGGACGCGAGGCCGCAATCATGTTCCCCTGCCCCAGTGCGAGGCCAAGCAACGCCGTATTCCCTGTCATAGCCGACGGGAACACCTCGCCGAGATTGAAAAAAGCCAACGCATCCATGACGCCGGATGCGAAGCCGAGCAAAGCGAGACCGGCGTCGCCCGTGTCGACAGAGTCCTTCGGGGAATCCTCATCCGCCATGTTCGTCGCCCAATCCCCTCGGCCGGCGCTCCCCGGGCGCTCCGCAATCCGGCTTGGACGGTATCCGCCCTATTGGACCCGTTCAATCGGGGGCAGTGGAAAAGCCTCCGGCTCCGACTGCGCCCGGATCAAAGCCTCGCCGGGCGCATAGGCGCGCAAAATCAGATAATAGTCGCCGTCCGGCGCGGGCAGCCAATTCGATTCCTTCCCGTCGCCCGGACTGTCCTTCTGAAGATAGATCGTCAAGGACCCATCCGGATTGCGCTTGAGCGTCTTGTCGTCGCTCCCGAGCGTGTAGCGATTGATCGGATTTTCGACCGTGTAATTGTTCGCGGAATCATAGAGGGTCAGCGACCAGAAGCCGGGCTCGACAAAGGGCGGCAGGACCTTGAAGGTCACGGTATAGCGAGTCTCACCCGAAAGGCGGTTGCCGTCGCTATCCACGACCCCGCCGATATAGATCGCCTCTTTCGGCGTGTTGGCCGTCAAACCGTTGCGCGCGACAACCGCCCGGTTGTAATAATCGGTCCCGAAATTGCCAATCGTCGGCGGTTGCACGACCCAGCCGTTGCGGAAACTGCCATTCGGCAGAAGCGCGAATTCCTTGCCGATCCGCTGCGCGACGTTTTTCATGGCTTCGACAACCACGGGCGCGAGCCTCGCAGGGTCCCAAGGCCTGCCGGGCTCGATGCCGAGGGGCTTGAACAGCGGCAGGAGCGCCTGCACCTGATCAGCCGGCGGCGGGTTCTCGATCAAAGCGTCAGAGAGGATCTCCCAGAACTGCAGCGGGTCGTCGAAGGCCAGGGCGCTCACCGGCAGCTTCGGATCAGCAAAGTTGGGTGCCACATAGTGATAGTCCAGCGCCGCCAGCGGGTGCTTGCCTGTTGCTTCGGCAAGTCCCTGAACCGTAATGGCGTCGAGAACAACCCTCGCCGCTGGCAAATCCTCCTTGCCGGTGACATGGACCCGCGGCTGGACCAACACCCAGCGGGTCGGCGCATCGATGCGCGTGACATGCGGCGGCAGCTTACCCTTCCAGCCGGGACCCACCAGGGCAAACTTGCCGCCCTTGTAGCCTGTCGCGACGCCGCCCGCATAGGCAAAAGCGTTGGTCCAAAAATCGACAATCTCGACCATGTAATAGCGGCCATGCGAATTCGGCACGCTGAGGATCACCGGCTCGGCGGCAAGATCGAGAAAGCCGAATCCGTAAAGCGTATTGACATTGGGCGTGACATAGCCCGCCTCTTGTGAAAGCGCGGGCGTCGAAATGTCCTGCATCCGCCAAATTGCGTTCACGGCGGCCTTCGGTTGCGGCCCAACAGAATCATTGTAGCGCAAGCAATACATGGTGACGAGCGGCGAAGCCCAGGCCGCGGCGGCGGTGGCGAGCGCTTCGGAATAAGCGCCGAGAGCCTTGGCCCGCTCGGCGGCCGCTTCCGAAAGTGTGGTTTCGGCCGGTGGTGCGGCCTCGGTCGCTTGCTCCGTGCCAGATGTTTCCGCGAAGGCCTGGCAGGCCGTGATCAAGACAGCCATCGCCAGCGCCTCGCGGAGGCCGATGCGGTGGCCAATCCGCGAGCCTGCCCGCCGCTGTTTCCCTGTTTCCATCATCATGCAATCCAACTCGGCACCAGAATGTAAACGATCGCGCGTCCCGCCGCTTCGCTTGCTCATAAAGGCTGCCGAAGTCAATCAGGGAATTGACTCCTATCAACTCTTCACAATGATATTTTTTGGATTCACAGCTTCCCGCTTGCGATAAGGCGCTCAGCGCGAGCGAGGGGATCCGCTCAAAGGCTTCAGTTCCTGTCGGCGCTCATGAGCTGGATTAAAATGCCGTCGCGCAAGCCGCGGTCGGCGATACGCACGCGCTCGGCGGGAAAGGCACGCCGGATCGCCTCAAGAATGGCGCAACCGGCCAGAACGAGATCGGCGCGGGTCTCACCAATGCATCCATTGGCGGCGCGCTCCGCGTAAGTCATCTTGCGCAGGCTTGCCACCGCAAGATCCACCTGCCCGCTCGACATCCACAAACCATCGACACGGCGGCGGTCGTAGCGGTTAAGCCCGAGAAAGACCCCGGCGATCGTCGTCACCGTTCCGGAGGTGCCAAGCAAATGGAAATTGCGGCAGCGCCGCTCGCCGCCCGCCATGGCGACAAAACCCCCGAGTTCCCGCACGACATACTCGACCATCGCCTCGAATGTCGTGCCTGTCACCTCGATGCCACCGAATTCTTCCGCCAAAGTGACGACACCAAGCTTCAGAGAAACCCAAAAACGGATGCGCTCCTGAAGCGCCGTCTCAGACGATCGGACGCAAGGAGCGGCGGAACGGGCGAGCCAGACGAGCTCGGACGAGCCGCCGCCGATATCGAACAAAACCGCGTTTTCGGCGGCGGCATCGATGAGCGAGACGGAGCCGGCGGCGGCCAGCCGCGCTTCGGTTTCACGGTCCACGATCTCAAGTTCTAGGCCGGTTGCCTCGCGCACCCGGGCGAGAAATTCGGCGCTGTTGCTGGCCGAGCGGCACGCCTCCGTCGCAATCAGCCGGGCCCGTGTGACGCCGCGCGCGTGCATCTTGTCGCGGCATATTTCGAGCGCGCGGAGGGTGCGTTCGATCGCCGCCGCGCTCAACGCGCCGGTTCGCGACAGACCCTCGCCCAGCCTGACGATCCGTGAAAAGGAGTCGATGACGCGAAAACCGTCCTGCCCGCCCCCCGCTGGCGCCGCTCGGGCGATCAAGAGCCGGCAATTGTTGGTGCCAAGATCCAGGGCCGCATAGGTGTGTTTTTGCGGAGGCCATCGCCCAAGGCCATTGAAGGACACTTCGGCGCGGGCAACCGCCCCGCCGTCTCCGCATAGGCCCATGGCTTGAACCGCGTCCGCTCCGGCGCGCGAGCCAGCCCGAGGAGCGCAAATCTCGAGGCCGCCGGTTCCGGCACCTTCCTCTGGTTCCACGTCACACCCCCGGAGCCCTTGACAGGCATTCCTTTTCCTCGATCATAATTAAATCAATTGTATCAAGGCCGAGCCCAAACACCAAGCGGGCCACGAAATTAAGCACTTTCGGCGAGACGCGGCGCCGGCGGACCAGAGCCGGCAGCGCCGGGTTCGCTGATCCCCCGCGCCGTGCCCCACCCTGCCGCTCCGCGCGAACGGGACACCCGATCCCGCCGAAAAGACAATCCCGGCACCCTGCGCATGTCTTTATTCTTTCGCCCGATTCTTTCGCCTGGCCGCCGGACACCTAACCAAAGCCATGGAGATTGCGACGGATCCGTCAGCCGATGGCGCGCGCGACTTCGCTCCGCACCATCGGCAGAACGTCCTGCTCGAACCAGGAATTGCGTTTGATCCAGCCGCTGTTGCGCCAGGAGGGATGCGGAAGGGCGATCATGCGCGGCGCCTCGCCCGCCCATTCGCGCCAGCGCCTTATGGTTTCATCCACCCCAAGGTCTTTCGGCAACGGTCTTCCCACCCGCGAGAAATGGTAAGCCTGAGCGAAGCGCCCGATCGCGAGAATGCATTCGATCCGCGGCAAAGCCGCGAACAATTCGTTGTGCCAAGCCTCGCGGCATTCGCGGCGCGGCGGCAGATCGCCCTTTTTGGCGTCATGGCCCGGAAAACAAAAGCCCATCGGCGCGATTGCCACCCGTGCCTCGTCATAGAAGACCTCGCGCGAGACGCCCATCCATTGCCGCAGCCGGTCACCCGAGGCGTCGTTGAAGGGCAATCCCGAGAGGTGGACCCGGATGCCAGGCGCCTGGCTTGCCACCAGCAGCCTTGCGGTTGAAGACACCCGCAAGACCGGCCGCGGCTCATGCGGCAGCGGCGTCTTGCGCGGCGTCTCGACGCAAAGCCGGCAGGCCCTTATACGCCCCGTGAGCGCCGCAAGATCAGCAGCCGAACCCATGACCATCATGGCCCATCATTTGCCCGCCCAATCCGCACACCTGTCTCGCGCAGAGGTTAACCGCGCGGCATTTCTTTCCACACATTTTTTCCCGCCAGCTCCGGACCAGCCTTTGTTGAGAAAGAATCGAATAATCCTTTGAGTTGGTCGTTAATCTTTTTCCAGCATCGTCTCCGCAACCTTTCAAGCGCTGCGAAAATTGAGCAGGTCTTTCTACGGGTCTTGCAAAGAATGACGAATCTGACCGCGGGCTCCCTCGGGTTTGGAAATGCCGGCGGCCTAGCCGCCGTGCCGCGCGGGCACCCCGCCAACGAGATGCGCGAAGTGCCGGCATGCACCGGTCCCTCTCCCTATGGCTTCGACATCGAGCTGCTCCGTCTTTTCGCGAGGGGGCGTCAATCATCGATTCTGGCAATAGCCGGGCTCGGCGCGGTGGTCGCCGCCATCGCCACCACCTGGGTCGCCCTTCATACTGTCTTGCTTTGGCTGGCTTACGATGCCATTGCGCTTTTTGTGGCCTCCTGGCTTGCCGGCCGCTTGCTTGCCGAGGATGATTCCAAGCTCGACGCCGGATTGTGGCGCTGGAAATTCATCTTCGCCGAGACATTGCAGGGCATCAGTTGGGCGGCGATTGTCTGGCTCATCGCCCAGTCCGGTGACCCTGACGCGCGCGGCTTCGTCCTTGTCCTGCTTTTGCTGGTCGCGGCGATGACCGTGACGATTGCCGCCTCGGTTCCCTCCGCCGTGACCGGCGCCTTGACCCCGATGACCCTTGCTACTCTTGGTTTCCTATGCTCGGAAAGTCTTTCCAATGGCACCTTCGCCCTGGTTGCACTGACCTGCGGCACCCAAATTTATTTCATGTTTCTTGCGAGGCGGCTCAATGCCGCCTCCATCGAGACACTGACGTTTCAAGCCGAGAAGGACGAGCTCATCGCGGAGCTCGAACAAGCCAAGGCGAACAGCGATCTCGCCCGCCGCCGCGCCGAGGCCGCCAATCTCGCCAAATCCCGCTTCCTCGCCACGATGAGCCATGAGTTGCGGACGCCGTTGAACGCCATTCTCGGCTTTTCGGAAGTCATGAAAGGCGAATTGTTCGGATCCCACATGGTCGCATCCTACAAGGACTATTCCAACGATATCCATGCGAGCGGCCAGCATCTCTTGATGCTGATCAATGAAATCCTTGATCTCTCCAGGATCGAGGCCGGACGTTTCGATCTCAAGGAAGAAGCGGTCGGGCTCGCTCATATTGTCGAGGAATGCCGGCGCCTTCTGGGTTTACGGGCGAAAAAGCGGCAAATCACTATCGAAAAGGCCGTCGAACAGGAGTTGCCGCCGATTTTGGCCGACGCGCGCGCCCTTCGTCAAGTCATGTTGAACCTTCTGTCGAATGCGATCAAGTTCACCCCGGAAGGCGGAGCGATCAAGATCAGGGTCGGCTGGACTTCAAAGTGCGGTCAATATGTGGCGGTGCGTGACAGCGGCCCCGGCATACCGGAAGAGGAGATTCCAACGGTCATGTCCTCCTTTGGCCGCGGTTCGCTCGCCCAAAAGAAAGCCGAGGAAGGCTCGGGCCTTGGCCTGCCGATCGTCAAGGGTCTTGTCGAGCTGCATGGCGGAACCTTCACCTTGAAGTCGAAATTGCGCGAAGGAACGGAAGTCATCGTGATCTTCCCGCCCGAACGGGTCTTGGACAGCTTGCCTGCGCCGGAAGCGAACACTCTGGGGGCGAGGAACGCGCGCCGGCCGCGCCGGGAAACGAGCTCCACCGCTTGAGCCGGGAAAAAGCCCCCTGGCCATTGGCCCTGCTCCCCTGAGCAGGGCCTGACATACCGGCTGGTTGCGTCCGCTGAACCATTGCCAACACCACCGGTTTTTGAATATGTCATCCGGCTGGCAGCCAATGCCGGCCTCGCCGCCCATCGCCTTGCCGAGGGGATTGCCGGCTACCATTTCTCCACCGCGCTTCGGCCCGTGCGGTCGGGAAAAGCCCGACAATGGCGGGCGATCGCGACCCGCGCCTTTCCACTAGACCAGCAGCAAGGGAAGCTGTCATGCCTTTGAAACCCCTGCCCCATCCGTTGCGGAGCTGGGCGTTTGCCGCGGCGGTCTTTGGGTTTTTTGCCGTTTTCCCGGCTGGGGCCGAGCCGCAGGCACCTTCTATCCAACCGGGAACAGAAACCGGCGCGGCCCAAAATCGGGCGCATCGCGAGCAACCTGCCGAGCCAGCGCCAGAGGTGGCCCAGAACCCTTTGCCGGCCCCCGCGACGACCTCCCATACGATCGAGCTTCCTGGCCGCAATCTGCGCTTCAAGGCGATTGCCAGCGCGATCCGCTTGAGCGACGCCGAGAGCCTCGCGCCCAAGGCCGATGTCGCCACCCTGGCCTTCGTTCTTGACGGCGTGGATCCGGCCAGGCGCCCGGTGACTTTCGCGATCAATGGCGGTCCCGGCGCCGCCTCCGCCTGGCTCGATCTCGGCGCCCTCGGACCTTGGCGGCTGCCGCTCGACCGTGGATCGGTATCGGCATCGGCGCCTCCGGTCATCATCGATAATGCCGATAGCTGGCTCGATTTTACCGATCTTGTTTTCATCGATCCACCGGGCACCGGCTACAGCCGCATCTTGGCAAAAGGCGAGGAAACACGCCGCCATTTCTACTCGGTCAATGGCGACATCGAGGCCCTCGCCGTCACAATCCGGAAATGGCTCACAGCCAACAAAAGGCTCATGAGCCCGAAATTCATCGTCGGCGAGAGCTATGGCGGCTTTCGCGCGCCAAAACTCGCGCGGCGGCTGCAGGACAACGAAGGCATTGGGATCGAGGGCCTCGTGCTCATTTCCCCGGTCCTCGATTTCGGCTGGTTCGAAGGCGTCAACAATCCTCTGACCTTCGCGGCGCGTCTGCCCTCGCAAGCCGCCGCCGCGCGGGGGATTGCAGGTCAAGACGGGCGCGCGGCGCTCGCCGATGTGGAAGCCTATGCGGGCGGCCCCTATATCGCGGATCTCCTGCGCGGCGAACGCGATTCCCAAGCGCTCGCCCGCATCTCTGAAAAAGTCGCGGGTTTCACGGGCCTCGATCCGGCGCTCGTCCGCAAGCTCGGCGGGCGCGTCGACATGGCGACATTCGCGCGCGAAAGAGACCGCGCGAGCGAAAGGGTTTCAAGCCTTTACGATGCGCGCGTCAGCGGTTTCGACCCTTTCCCGCATGCCGCGGCGAGCGACTATTCCGATCCCATTCTCGACTCGATCAAGACGCCGCTGGCGAGCGCGATGGCGGATCTCACGGGCAATCGTCTCGGCTGGCCTGTCGACGCCCGCTATGAAATCCTCAACGAAAGCGTCAGCCATGCGTGGGATTGGGGAGGCGGCCACGGCCGTGCGGAAGCGCTTTCCGATCTGAAGCGCGCAATGGCGCTCGATCCTTCCTTGCGCGTCCTTGTCGCGCATGGGGTGACCGATCAAGTGACGCCCTATTTCGCCTCGAAGCTTCTGATCGATCAGGTCCCTCCGATGGGCAATCCGGACCGCCTCCGGCTCAAAGTCTATGGCGGCGGTCACATGCTCTATCTCGAGGACAAATCGCGTGCCGCCTTGCGGGACGACGCGCGAAAATTGATCGAGGGCAAATGAGGCGGCGGCTCTGATTTCCCCAAACCCGCAAGGAGCTATGCCCCCTCCTTGCCTGCGACCTTGGCTTCCTCGAATGTCGCCATGCCGGTGTGACAGGCTATCGCCGCCTTGATCACGCCGAAGGCCAAGGCGGCGCCGGAGCCCTCGCCAAGCCTTAAACCGAGGTCAAGCAAGGGAAGCTTGCCAAGCCGCCGCAGCACCTCTTTATGAGCGCCTTCCGCCGAAACATGGCCCGCGATGCAATGGTCGAGCGCCGTTTGATCCAGCGCGTGGAGAATGGCGGCGGCGGCGCAGACCACATAGCCATCGAGGATCACAGGGATGCGCTCGATGCGCGCCGCCAGGATCGCGCCGGCGAGCGCCGCGATCTCGCGCCCGCCAAGGCGGCGCATCACCTCGAGCGGATCGGAAAGATGATCCCTATGATACGCGACAGCGGCGTCCACCGCCGCGATTTTCCGCGCGAAACCAGGATCGTCAACGCCCGTGCCCCGGCCGACCCAATCGGCCGCGATGCCGCCATAGAGCGCATGATAGATGGCGGCCGCGATGGTCGTATTGCCGATGCCCATTTCACCGAGGCATAAAAGGTCGATGCCGCCGGCGATGGCTTCCATTCCATAAGCGAAGGTCGCAGCGGCCGCCTTTTCCTCCAGGGCCGGGGCCTTGGTGATGTCCTTTGTCGGAAGATCAAGCGCCAGATCGAAAACCTTGAGCCCCAGTCCGAAGGCCGCGCAAATCTGGTTGATCGCGGCGCCTCCGCCGGCGAAATTATCCATCATGGCCCGCGTGACGGCGGCCGGATAGGCCGACACGCCTTGCGCCACGACGCCATGGTTGCCCGCGAAAATAGCAACAAGCGGCCGCTCGATCGAAGGCACGGGTTTGGCCTGCCACGCGGCAAGAAAGGCGACAATGTCCTCGAGGCGCCCAAGCGATCCCGGCGGTTTGGTCAGCGCCAGCTGGCGCGCGCGGACAGCCTCGCGGGCCGCCTCCGATGCCCCAGGCATGCGCGCGAGAAGATCGCGGATTGCGTCGAACGGCGCTTTTTGGATGGGCATCGCAACCAAAAGTCAGAGAAAAGGCTCTCTCACTCTTAAGCCAGCGCGGCGGCCGCTGAAACCGGCATGCGGCAACGGGTCTCGCTTTTGCTGCAAGTGCGATATTGCAATGCAGCATCATTTTGCCTATGTAAAGCCCATCCGCTAGCTGTGGGAGGAAAAGCTAACGTTATCAATGGAATGGAGACCGACAATATGAAAAGCCAAATTTCCTTCATCGCCACGGGGCTCGTTGCTGCAACAATAGCTCTCGGTTTTGCCACGGTCGGCCGCCTACCAGCCTTGCTGCACCATGAGACCTCCGAGATCCGCCTCGCCGATTCGGCCCCAGACACGCCGCCTCGCGTCTATTGCTACAGCGGCATCAAGGGCGAGCCTGGCAGTCTCTACCGCGGCTGGATCTGCTTGCCCGACGCGCATAGGCCGACGATGACGAACTGAGTTCGCGCCTGGGCAATCAAAAAATGCTGCGCTTTTTGTACAGCAATTTTGCACAACAATAAGACGGGCGGGGCTCGAAGCGGACCAGCGCCGCACGCGGGCCGCTCTCGACAAACTTCGCATGATCACGGATGAGAAGCGATGCGCCCCGGCTCATCGCTTCTCGCCGATTTTTGGTTCTGTCTCGGATTTTACACGCGGCTGCCCGTTCCCAGGACGGCGCACGGGGCGAATCCCCCTTCGCTCGCTCGTTTTTCGCGGGCCGTGCGGATGCTGCCGCTCGCGGGCGCCGTTCTTGGCGCTTTCGCCGCGCTCATCATGGGCGTGGCCGCCGGACTTGGCTTGCGGCCGCTTCTTGCCGCGCTGCTCGCGGTGGGCTGCCTCATCCTGCTCAGTGGGGCGCTCCACGAGGATGGCCTCGCCGATTGCGCCGACGGCTTTTTTGGCGGCGCGACCCGCGAACGCAAGCTCGAAATCATGCAAGACAGCCGAATAGGCACATTTGGCGCCGTGGCGCTTCTGCTGAGCCTTTCCTTGCGCGGGGCAAGCCTCGCGCTTATCGCCGATGAAAGCCTAGCCCTTGCCGCCACCGTGCTGATTGCGGCGGCGGCTTTTTCGCGCACAGTGGCGCTTCTCCCCCTGGCGATCCTCCCGCCAGCGCGGTCGAATGGCGCCGGCCATGCCGCCGGAAAACCTGAGACCGCGGCGCTGGCCATCGCCGCCTTCCTTGCCATCATTGGAGGTCTCGCTCCGATTCTGGCGGGCGCCACCCCTGCCCGTGCCTTGACGGCGATGGCGCTCACAACGGGTGCGGGCGCTGCCCTCGTGCCTCTCGCCAGAAGACACATCGGCGGGCAGACCGGTGACGTCGCGGGGGCAGCGCAGCAGCTCGGCGAAATCGCTTTTTATCTGGCCTATGCGGCGCAGCTTTGACGCGTGCTAAACCCCGGCAAGATATTGGGTCGGATCGACTGGCGTCGTGCCCTTGCGCAATTCGAAATGAAGTTGCGGCGACGCGACATTGCCGGTTTGCCCAGATTTGGCGATCGTCTGGCCGCGCTTGACGATCTCCCCGCGCTTGACTTCGATGTCGCCCGTATTCGCATAGGCAGAGACAAAGCCGTTGGGATGCCGGATCAGGATCAGATTGCCATAGCCTTTCAACTCGTTCCCGGCATAAGCGACAACGCCGCTCTCGGCAGCTTTCACGGACGTGCCCTCCGGAACGGCGATGTTGATCCCGTCATTGCCGCCCGGTTTGAAGGCCTGGATGATGCGTCCATGCGCGGGCCAGCGGAATTCGGGATTGGCCGCCTCGGAGACCGTGGTGCTTGTTTTCGTTGGTTCAGGAGCCGCCGACGGCGCCGGATCATGCAAGCCTTTGGTGTCGCGAGTCTCGACTTTCGCTGTTTTTACCGCCTCTTGTTTGGGAGCGATGGACGCCTCGCGCGGCGTTTTTGCGGCCGCGGCCGTCTTTTCTGCCGCGCTTTTCGTTTTGGAATTTTGCGCAAGCTTCTGGGCTGGCTTCTCGGCCCGCTCCTTGGCGGCATTCTTCGTTGCCTGCTCGCGGGCTTTGCTGGATTTCAAGGCTTCCGCCTCGCTGGCCAAAGTGCGGGGTGAGGCGGCCGCAACCTTGACGGGCGCCGTGGTCTTGCCGCCCTCACGAGATCCCACGCCGCTCGAGGCCGCCAAGGCGGCATTATACACCGGTATAATGATGTGGCTGCCCGGTTGAATTTGCGACGCCGAGGAAAAACCATTCGTCCGGACGAGCGCGTCGACGGGAATGCCATACCGGTTGGCCAGAATAGAGGCATTCTCGCCTTGCGCCACAACAATGGGCGAGCCGCCCTGGGCGGACCAGCCAGCGACGCCTTGCCCGCCGCGCGGCGGCGCGGCGGCAGCGAACCGTGGGCTTGGTGGCGACGGTGGCGCGGCGCTCGCGACCGGCGCGCTCAGCGGGCGCGCTTGCACGGGAGAAACCGGCATCGAAGCCGCGACACCGGGCGAAGGCGCCGCCGGTTGCGGGACATTCGCCGAAGTCTGGAAAGGGTTGGATAAAGGGTCGCTTAGGCGCTCGGAATTGGCGCAACCGGCGAGCAGGCCGGCGGCGGCGCCCGTCAAGGCGAGACGAAACGCGAAATGCGCTCTGGAAACACGAACAAAATCAGTCATGACGCAACCCACCGACGCGATGTCTTTCGACCATTAAGGGCCGACTAAGTTAAGGGACGGTTTAAGCTGAATGACTATTCACGGAAAAACGGACAAAATTACGATTTTTGGTAATTGACCCAAAACGTCTCGAAAACGCGCCTTTAAAGAGCCCTCGCCTCGCCTGGCAAAAGCGGTTGCAGCCGCGACGCGCAAACCGGCGTCTCATCAAGGCCGCCCACCTCATTGCGCATGATCCGCATGATCTGCTGGCGCGAAGTGCTCCTCGGATCCGGCCGCGCCGCGACGAGCAGCCCGTCTTCGCTCAGCGCCGGAATGAGATTGCCGGGAATTTCGATCAGCAGACCCTGGACGATGATCCGGTCGAACGGACCCATGCCGGGCGCGATTGCCAGGCCATCGCCAAAAGCAATCCCGGCATTGGTGATCGCGAGCCGGGCAAGCCTTGTCTCGGCCTCGATCGCGAGGCTCTGAAACCGCTCGATCGACAACACTTCCCGGGCAAGCCGCGCAAGAAGCGCCGTTGCATAGCCTGACCCGGTTCCGATTTCAAGGACACGGTGATGGGAGGCCGGTGCCAAGGCCTCGATCATCCGGGCGGCGAGCCAGGGTTCGGGTAGAGTCTGACCGCAGCGCAGCGGCAGCGCGATCGGCCGGCCCGCGAGATCGGCGAAACGATGCGGCACGAAAATCTCGCGCGGCACATTTTCAAGCGCCCGCAAAAGATTGATATCCTGGATGCCGCGCGCCCGCAGATCCATCAGAAACGCCGCTTTATCTTGCGCGTTTTGCGTTGCCTTATCCGTTTCGGGCGAGCGCGGATCCGCGAGGGCCATCAAGCCACCGGCTTTGACAAGCGCAGTTTGTCCGCATAACGGGCGAGCGCGGCCTCGTCGGTCATGTCGAGTTTGAGCGGCGTGACCGAAATCATATTTTGCGCCAAGGCGGCAAGGTCGGTGCCGGGCACCGAGGTGTTTTGTCCGCGAGTCACGGAGATCCAGTAGTAGGCTTTGCCGCGGCCATCCGCCCGTTCCTCGACGGTGACGGTTTGGGCGTCGCGCCGGCCTTGGGCAGTGATCGCGACCCCCTGGACCGCCTCCGGCGGGCAGGCCGGAAAATTCACATTGATGACGACGCCCGGCGGAATGCCGAGGCCAAGGATTTGGGCGAGAACGCCCGGCGCATGGGTTTCGGCGCACTCCCAAAAGGCTTCGTCATGCCCGACCGGACCATAGGCCTGGGAGAGGGCAATCGAAGGCAAGCCAAGGCTCGCCCCTTCGAGGGCGCCCGCGACCGTGCCGGAATAGGTCAGATCCTCGGCGACATTCTGGCCATTGTTGACGCCGGAAAGAACGAGATCGGGCTTGACGCCGTCAAAAAGTCTACGCACGCCCATGATAACGCAATCGGTCGGCGTGCCTTTCACCGCGAAATGACGGCTGGAGATCTTGCGCAGGCGCAACGGATCATTGATCGAAAGCGAATGGGCGACCCCCGATTGATCATTTTCGGGGGCGACGACATAAAGATCATCCGAGAGCGTCTGGGCAATGCGCTCAAGCACGGCGAGGCCCGGCGCATGGATGCCGTCGTCATTGGTGATCAGAATGCGCATGGGCCTCACGCTTTCCCGATTCGATCGATGCCGCCCATATAGGCGCGCAATGCCTCCGGTACGGTGACGGAACCGTCTTGGTTTTGATAGTTTTCCACAACCGCAACGAGGGCACGGCCGACCGCGACGCCGGAGCCGTTGAGGGTATGGACAAAGCGGGGCGGCTTAACTCCCTCGGGGCGGTAGCGTGCACCCATCCGGCGCGCCTGGAAATCGCCGCAGACTGAGACGGAGGAGATTTCGCGATAGCGGTTCTGGCCCGGCAGCCAGACCTCGATGTCATAGGTTTTTTGCGAGGCAAATCCCATGTCGCCAGTGCAGAGGGTGACGACGCGATAGGGAAGTTTCAGGCGCTTCAACACTTCCTCGGCGCAGGCGAGTATCCGCTCATGTTCGGCGAGAGAATTTTCCGGCGTGGTGATCGAGACGAGTTCGACCTTGGTGAATTGATGCTGGCGGATCATGCCGCGTGTGTCTTTGCCGGCTGCGCCCGCCTCGGCGCGGAAGCAGGGCGTGCAGGCGGTGAAGCGAAGGGGCAGGTCTTTTTCCTTAACGTGAGATTCTCGTACGAGATTTGTCAGTGGGACTTCAGCCGTGGGAATGAGCCAGAGACGCTCTGTCACAGGCATTTCCTGCACGGACTCCGGAAACTTCGTAAAGTTGTTTGCTTCAGCTTTTCCAAAATTACCAGATTGAGCCAATAAGTTATAAATCATTCTTTTATAGTTGAGGTATGTTGCGAACTGGTCGTCCTCAAACTTCGGCAATTGCGCAGTGCCGAACATTGCCTGGTCTCGCACTAGGATCGGCGGATTTACCTCTGTATAGCCGTGCTCACCTGTGTGCAGATCGAGCATGAATTGCCCAAGCGCACGCTCCAGCCGCGCGAGCGCACCTTTGTTCACAACAAATCGTGCGCCAGAAATTAAGGTCGCCGTTTCGAAATCCATGAGGCCCAATGCCTCGCCGAGGTCGAAATGCTCTTTTGGTTCGAAATCAAAAGCTCGAGGTTTTTTGGGATTGAAGCGCACTTTAACTTTATCATTCTTGTCAGGATCACCATCCTTCTCGGCCGGCCAATGGTACTTTTCGACGTTGTCGTTTTCGTCGCGGCCATCAGGAACTTCGTCAAGCGGCGTATTGGGTTCCCTAGCGAGCGCGTCACCAAGCTCTTTGATCGCCTCGCGCTCCTCGGCCTCAAACGCCGCAAGCTGCTCCTTTAATTCGCCAACCTCGATCTTCAGGGCCTTGGCTTGGGACGCATCGCCCGCCTTCATCGCGGCGCCGATCTCCTTCGAGGCGGCGTTGCGGCGCTCCTGCGCTCCTTGCGCCTTCGCGATCGCCGCGCGGCGCTTGTCGTCAAGCGCAAGCAACGTCTCCGACAGCGGCTCAAGCCCGCGCCTCTTCCGCCCCTTGTCGAAAATCTCAGCGTTCTCGCGAATCCATTTGATGTCGTACATGAAACTCTCACGTCCCCGAGGTTTGGCCGGCGGAAGTCTCTTGTTCGCGGCTCTTCTCGATCATGCGAACGGAGTATATCGACAGTTCGTAGAGGCCGAGCGCCGGCACGGCCAGCGCCAGCATGGAAAAGATGTCGGGCGGCGTCAGGATCGCGGCGGCGATGAAGACCAGCACGATCGCGTAACGCCGCTGCTTGCGCAAAAACTCCGAGGTCACGATCCCGATGCGCCCGAGCAGGGTCAGCACGACCGGCAATTGGAACATGATGCCGAAGGCGAAGATCAAGGTCATGATCAGCGAGAGATATTCGCTGACGCGCGGCAAAAGCTCGATCTGCGCGCGCCCCGGCTCCTTGGCCTGCTGCATGCCGATGAAAAAATGCAGCAAATTCGGCATGACGACAAAATAAACGATCAGCGCGCCCAAGGCGAAGAAAAGCGGCGTGGCGAGAAGATAAGGCGCGAAGGCCTTGCGTTCATGCCGGTAAAGCCCCGGCGCGACAAAGGCGTAAAGCTGGGCGAACACCACCGGGCAGGAGAGAAATGCCGCCGAGAAAACCGCGACCCGGATTTGCGTGAAAAAATATTCCTGCGGCGCCGTATAGATCAGCCGCGCCTCGGGACCGGCGGCATGTTCGAAAGGCACCACCAGAATATTGTAGATGTCCTTGGCGAAATAAAACGAGATGATGAACATGACGACGAAGGCGGCGAGCGCCTTGATGAGCCGCGCCCGCAGCTCGATCAAATGATCCATCAAGGGCGCTTTTGTCGCCTCGATATCGGCATCGGTCATGGGTGGCTCGTTCCGGCAGGCATGGGCGCTTCTTAGTAACCGAACGGGGGCGCCCCGACCAGCCTCAGACCTTGTCTTGCGCCTTGGCGCTCTCTGCTCCCGGGCGGCCCCCAATCTCGGCCGCGAGCGCATCGGCAAGCGCCCGCATCTCGGCCTCGGTGGCGGCGGGCGGTGCCTTGAGGGCAAAAGCTGATTGGGTCTCCGGCTCCGGAACAGCGGGAGCGATGCCTTCCGCGAGGAAGGTTCCGGCGCCTGTTTCAGGCTCTTCGGGCAAGCGCGGCAAGGCAACCCCATTCAAAGAGGCATCATTGCTGCGCGGTGCCGCAATCGCCGGAGTCTCCGCGAGAGGGAGCGCGGCAGATTTGTCCGCCGCTTCCAAAGCGCTGGTGATTCCGGCCTTGATGTCCGCAAGACGATCGATGCCCACAGCCATTTTTGCACTATCGGCGAGCTTCGCCGCATCCGTCTTGATATCCTCAAGTTCGGCCTCGCGCATGGCATCCATGAACTGGCCGCGAAACTCGGCCGCCATCCGCCGCATCCTGGCGGCGGCCTGACCGACCTGGCGCATGACTCGGGGAAGCTCCTTCGGCCCGATGACGATCAACGCCACGATTCCGATGATGATGAGCTTGCCGGCATCAAAATCGAACATGGGGAACCATCATGGAAAGCGTGCCGGGCCGGCCGCGGTGCACTCAGCCAAGCTTCCGCGTCTCCGAAATCTTGGCCGGGTCGCCGTCGGCTTGCTGATCGATGCCGCGCATGGGGGCTTCACTTGGGCGCTGAAGCTCGGGCTTGATGTCTTCTTCCGCGAGCCCTTTCTTGAAGGATTTGATGCCCTTGGCGACATCCCCCATGATATCGGAAATCTTGCCCTTGCCGCCGAAAACGATCAACACCACGGCTCCGACGATGAGCCAATGCCAGATCGACAGACCGCCCATGGCGCAAACCTCCTGATTTCATTGGCGATGACACATGGCCATCCGCCGTGGCGAGAACCTAGGCTCTCGGGAACACAAAAACAAGAAGGTCAGGCGCCATTCGCGGCGATTATGAACGGCGAAGCCAAATGGAATAACGGCAGATGCGATGGGGCACGGTCAAGAAGCGGATTGGGAACTCTCTCTTGGGCGCCGCAGGGAGCGGCGTTGTTTAAAAGCCGCAATTCTCGGGCGCTGGCAGCGCTTCTTCCGCTTCCTCCAGCTCCGCGAGCCGTTCCAACGGTTCGGCGGGGGATACAGGCGTTGCCGGCTCCGTGGGCATTTCGTCGTCGAGCGGATCCTCGTCCTCGGCGAGTTCCACGGAGTCGGACGGCTGCGGAATGCCAAAGCCCTTGGGCAGACGGCCGTCGAAAAGACCCGCCCCTCTCAGTTCCTCAAGACCCGGAAGGTCGCCGATCGTCTCAAGGCCGAAGTGAATGAGAAAAGCTTCCGTGGTTCCGTAAGTGATCGGACGGCCAGGCACGCGCCGGCGGCCGCGCAAGCGGACCCAGCCCGTTTCGAGCAGAAGATCAAGGGTTCCCTTGGAGATCGCGACGCCGCGAATATCCTCAATCTCGGCGCGTGTCACCGGCTGGTGATAGGCGACAATCGCCAAGGTTTCGAGGGCGGCGCGCGACAGCCGCTTGGTTTCACCCTCACCGCTTGCGAGGAGCCAAGCGAGATCGGCGGCGGTCCGGAACATCCATTTGCCGCCGGCTCGCACGAGATTAACGCCGCGCGGCGCATAGTCGGTCTTTAAGGCCTCAAGGACCGGGCCAGCCGCGAGACCGCGCGGCATGCGCTTCTCGATGTCTTTCTCGTCCAAGGGTTCGGCGGCGGCGAACAGCAAGGCCTCGGCGACCCGCATGGCCTCGGCCAGCGCATCATCGCGCGTAGGCCGCTGGTTTTGATCGATTTGGGCAAAGAGTTGCGCCATGTCAGCCAAGCTAAAATCCTTTTCAGTCGCTCCTCGCCGCCGGCTCAACCGCGAACCCCAGGCGGAAAGGCGCCGCTTGCGGCATTTTGCGTTTGATCCAAAGTGGCGCGAAGGGCTCGTCCTGACGCAGCGATATTGCGCCCTCCCGGGCCATTTCAAGCGAGGCCGAAAGCGTCGAAGCTCTGACCGTGCGCCGGATCTCGGGGGTTGTGCAAAAGGCAGCGAGATAAGTGTCGAGCACCGTCCAATCGAGGGCCCGCCCGGCGAGTTTTTCGAGTTCGCCGCGCGCTTGGGTGAGCGACCAGACAAAGCGCTGCTTAAGGGTGACCCGGGTCAGCGCCTGTTTCTGCCGCCGATAAGCATAGGCGGACAGCAACTCATAAAGACTCGCTCGCCACTGCGGCGCAGCATCAGCGATGGTCGCTTCCGGCAAGCCGCGCAGGAACATATCGCGGCCAAGACGCGGCCGGTTCACCAAGGATTCGGCGGCAGCCCGGATCGCATCGAGGCGGCGAAGCCGAAGCTGCAACGCCTCGGCCAGGTCCGTGGCTTCCGGTCCGGTGTCTATTGCCGCTTGCGGCAGCAAAAGCCGCGATTTCAAATAGGCGAGCCAAGCCGCCATGACCAGATAATCCGCGGCAAGTTCGAGACGCAGACGGCGCGCCGCCGCGATGAATTCGAGATATTGCTCAACGAGGGCCAGAACGGAAATCTTGGCGAGATCCACCTTTTGGCGGCGCGCGAGATCAAGCAAAAGATCGAGGGGTCCTTCAAACCCCTCGACATCGACCATGAAGGAGCCTTCGTCTCCGGCGCCCGTTTGATCAAAAGGCAATT
>DATJLX010000170.1:0-20874 GCA_035509135.1 Methylocella sp. | reverse complement strand
TTCGCGGCGAGAAGCCACTTCAGGCTCGATGCAGACACCATCTTCCCGCATCGTACGGAACAGTCCGTGATTTCATCCCGGCGTGGCGACAGTTCTCCATAGTTGCCAGCTTCAACGGCTTCCCTCAAAATATCCCCTATTGCGAAGGCATTGTCACGCGTTATTAAACCTCAAGCTATCATTTTAATTACCACATTATTGTGATATGCTTATATAAATAGTTTTTTTGTTTTTGTCTGCAGGACAGACACAAATATTCAATACTTTTCCACTTTCATCACTCAGTAACCCTGCCGCCTTCTAAATCCTGAACTCGCGCCGATCCACTTTTTCAAATTCTTATGCGCGCAATAGCTTCTCCGATGACAAGCACCTTCGAGCCGTTTTCTCCAACACAATATCCGCCATCTTCAAAATGAGCCTTCGCCATATCGCGCAACGTTTGTAGACGTACCTTGTGGTGTTCGTTTTCAAAACGCCATTTGTCTGCCGGATGCTCCTGCGCAATATGCAGGACATCTTCGCTGGCAATCACATTCCGGATCATACGAACACCGCCGATGTCTGTGTCAGAACCGGTCAGCGAGAAAATGACTTTCTTTTCGAACGTTGATAAATCAAGCAGATGCGCCAACACACCATTGGCAAAATGCGGTACAAGAACATTGCGCGCCGCTTCAAGAATCGCTCTCTGATGCTTGGGATTCGAATCCTCTATGAATCGCTGGACCCAATTACATCGCCAGGCTGCCTCTATGAGCCATTTACGAACCTTGGCACCGTGAATAACCGTGTCGACATGCTCAACCCTACCGAGATTCCTCAATTTTAAAGTTCGATATCCTTCTCTGTCGACATCCGAAACTTCATTCACAGAATGCACATAGCGGTGCATATGGCGATTCCCGCGTGACTGCCACCGTGTCTTGAACCAGGCATAAATGCCTCCTGCACCCATCAGCAAGAAAATGGAGTTGTAAAAAACTGAAACGTGGATGGGCTTTATCACAAACCCAAAGACATGCATCACATTGTCGTCCATTTGGGTTCCTTCAACCGTCGAGCGCCATGCAGAACACGACCCTAATCACGAAGACTATCGCCTATGGACTCGGCAACCCAAGTGATGATGAGCCAGCCGAGAATAGCAAAGCATATTATCCAAATTTTCTTTCCTTTGGACGCAAGTCTTAGAGGTCTTTGTTCTTTGTCGTGGCCTCCACTGCCTTCCGTCGAAGGCGTCCAGCACGGCTTTCTCTCGAAATTTGCAATTTCGGATTTTGACTACTGCCCCTTTTATGCTGCTATAATTCAAACGTGCTTCAGCAATGTGTTGCGGAATTGTTATTCGTGCCAAAATTAGAATCGACGGAAAGCCTGTTCGAGGCGGTCAAGGAAGGCGCCGGCGCGCTTTCTGGTCATCCGGTCCATGTCGTATAGAGTTAGCATCCGGAAACTTGCCTTGCGGCTGAGAAGCGGCTTGATGCCGCGGCCAATCTGGCGGCGCACCGGGTCACCCATGACCCATCGCGTGACCCACCAGGGCGCGCCGGTCGAACTCACCACCCAAAGCGCGCCGACGTGAGTGAGGCGCGGGATCAGGGCGCCGCCGCCGGAAGCGTGGTCGAAGGCAACGCCGGGCACGAGCACCCGATCAAAAAAGCCCTTCAGGATCGCCGGCACGTTAAACCACCATTGCGGAAAGACGAAAACAAGTTTCTCGGCCAGCCGGAGCCGCGCGACATAGCCGGCGACGGCCTGGCTATCATAGGGCGCCGTGAAATAGCCCCGGCGTTCGACGCCGGTGAGGCGCGGATCGAAATCATCGGCGTAGAGATCAATGATGTCGACCTCGATGCCGCGACTCTCGAGCGTCACGCGAATGCGTGCGGCAGCGGCCTTGGCGAAAGCGTTGTCGAGTGGATGGGCGACGACCAGAAGCGCGCGCAAGGTGAGACTTCTTTCGATTCGCACCCGCCCGCCGGCATAAGCTCAAAGGCGCGGGCTTTAAGAGCATCCGGCTTAAGCAGAAGAAAGCGGCGCGGCAAGCTTCTGCGCTCAACAGGATGGCTCTGGGCTTGACGTCGCCGCCGCGTTCTCTCGCCTGGTTATTTCTTCTTGGGCGGAGACGCAATCTTCGTGCGCAAGGGGTCGGACACGGCAATCTTCGGCTTGTCCTTTTTCGGCTTTTTGGTTTCACGGTTGCTACGAAGTTGACCTTTGGCCATCGTAATTCTCCTTTAAGGAGGCTCGCTGGCTGCGAGCATGGCATCACCCGCTGTCGCGCGAGGTTGCCGGTGAGGATGAGGTGCTTTCGCGACGAAACAGAATACCAAAAAGAGGCCTGCAGACGAAATGATAAATGCGCTGCATAATGGCTGGTGCGCGGCCGATAGACTCAAATTAAAACGGAACGGTGAACCATCGATGCTGTCCCTGGTCCTTTGCGCGATCTGCTTTTCTGGCATCCATCTTGGCGTCGCCGGCACCCCCTTGCGCGACGGCGCCATCGCGGCACTTGGCGAAGGCGCCTACCGTGTGGCGTTCTCGATTGCCTCACTGGTCGCCATCATGGGGCTTGTGGTGACCTACAGGAATGCCCCCTATGTGGCCACCTGGGGCATTCCGGAGTGGTGGAAGCCGATGGCGATCATCCTTATGCTTCCCGCTTTTCTCCTGGCGGTGATTGGATTGACCACGCCGAACCCGGCCTCCATGGGCCAGGAAGCCCGGGTGACCCGCTCGCCCGAAGGCATCGTGCGGGTGACTCGCCATCCCTTCCTCATTGGCGTCGGATTATGGGCTGTGGTGCATCTGGTCGCCAACGGGGATGTCGCCTCGTTCATTTTCTTTGGCACCCTTGCCGTCACCGCACTTGCTGGAACCGTGTCGATTGACCGCAAACGTCGCCGCACGCTTGGCCGTGGCTGGCAGTCCTTCGCGGCGCAAACATCGATCGTCCCATTCGCCGCGATTGCCGCCGGCCGCACCCGGTTCAACTCCGGTGAGATCGCGGCATCGCAATGGGCCGCCGCCGTCATCGCCTACGCATTGATGCTGGGCGGCCACTCCTCGATCATCGGGGTGTCCCCGTTTCCCGCGTTATCGCCCGTCTCCGACGAGATTACGAAAGCACTCTCCCTATCGCAAATCCGTTTCGAACATACAGAAGATCCACCGAGACTTGGCGCCGCGTCGCAAATGAGTCCGGCCGCACTTGTCAGTTCGAGTGGCGTGCCGCGTCGAGGTCCACCCCCTCGGGCGAAGTGACCCTCTCGGGGCGGACGCCGATCCCGATGAGACCGGCGGGCAGCCGCCGCAAAAACGGAATATGAATGAAAAGCTTCACGGTCCATGGCGGCTTGATTTTGCCGGTTCCGCCGAGAACCCGCGAGATCACGTTCTTCTGGATGAAAACCTGAATGGCCTGTGTGACTTTGGTGGGAAATTCGCGGCGGGCCTGGACACGGGCGAGAAGTGCATCTTCAATAGGAGCGGTCCCGCGCAAGGCCTCGCTTAGGATATTGGCGGTGGCGATGGAATCCTGGATCGCGAGATTGATACCAACCCCGCCAACCGGCGACATCGCATGGGCGGCATCGCCAATGCACAAGAGCCCCGGTCTGTGCCATTGGATCAGGCGATCAACGGCCACGGTCAGCAGCTTGACATCCTCGAAACTCGTAAGTTCGCCAGTCCTGCCGGCGACAAAGGGAGCCAGCTCCGCGATATGGGCGCGGAGCGTCTCAATGCCTTGCGCCTTGAGCCGATTGGCCGATCCCTTCGCGATCACATAGCCGCATTGCCAATGTTCGCCGCGATTGATGAGGATCAGCATTTGCCCGGCCTCGATCCGGCCGAAGGTCTCCCGTGGGTCATCATCCTTCCGGGACAGCCGGAACCAGAGCACATCCATCGGCGCGCCGATTTCCTGCGGTTCAAACCCCGCTTCCTCCCGCACCAGGGAATGGCGACCATCGGCACCGATGGTCAGACTGGCGCTTATCGTCAACGGGCCCTCCGGGGTTTTCGCGGTGATGCCCGCCACCCGGTCCTGCTCGATCACAAGACCGTCGGCCTCCGTGCTCATGAGAAGCCGGAAGCCAGGATAGCGCTTGGCTTTCGCCGCGATAAAATCCAGAAAATCCCATTGCGGCATGAACACGATGAACTTGGCGTGCGTCGGCACATGCGAAAAATCCGCCAAGGGAATGGTGACATCGCCGACCTTGCCTTCAAGAAGGGTTGCCTTCTGATGCGGCAGCGTCAGGAATTCATCCAGAAGGCCGAGGTCGTGCAAGGCTTCGAGCGTCGAAGGGTGGATCGTGTCGCCGCGAAAATCGCGTAAAAAATCCTTGTGTTTCTCAACGACGACCGTATCGACGCCGGCGCGAGCGAGAAGCAGGCCCAGCATCATTCCGGCTGGCCCACCACCGGCAATGCAGCAGCGGCAAGAGATTACTTGCGGCGTTTCGTCCATCCTTCCCCTCCCGTCGAAGCCCGCCACGCCCACGATCGCATCGTTTGCGGCCTCACCATCTATTTGTTTTCTCACATGATATTGTTGTAAAGAACCGGTGGCCCTTTCATATCATGCGCATGGCGCCTGTGGCAAAATCCGGCACGCACGGAAATAGGCGACTTTTCTTGCGCGAGCGTTTATGATTTGTGCAATACATAAAGAATAGGTGTGACCAGCCGATATCTGTCAAAAAAGCTTTGGAAACGGACTATCGTTTAGTAATTTGCGAGGGAGCAAGATGAAAATCCTTCCAGTCGTCATGTGCGGCGGCACCGGAACGCGGGTCTGGCCGGAGTCGCGCGAAAGCCTGCCGAAGCAATTTATTTCCCTCATTGGCACGCTCTCCACCTTCCAGATGGCGGCCGAGACGCTTGCCGACGGGGTGTTCGACACCCCCATCGTCATTTCCAATTCCGATTACCGTTTTCTCGTTGCCGAGCAATTGCAAAAGATCAAGCGCGAGGCACGCATCGTGCTTGAACCGGTCCGGCGTGATTCCGGGCCAGCCGTCGCGGTTGCCGCGGAGCTCGCCGCGCAGTCGGGGCCAGACACGATCGTCGCGGTCCTGGCCGCCGACCATGTGGTGCGCGATCGCCCGGGTTTCGTGGAGTTGTGCAAAAAGGCGGCGGAAGCGGCGGCGCAAGGCTATATCGTGACCCTCGGTATCAAGCCGGATGCGCCCGCCACGGGCTATGGCTATATCAAGACCGGAAAGGCAGTTACGCTGGACGGCAGTGCGCTGAAGGTCGAGGCCTTCATCGAAAAGCCCGATGCCGCCACGGCGGAAACCTATGTCGCTGGTCATTATCTGTGGAACTCCGGCAATTTCTTTTTCCGGGCGGATGTGATGCAGGAAGAATTGCGGACTTTCGAGCCGGAGATGGCGGCGGCGGCGGCCGAAGCTGTCGCCAAAGCCAAAACCGATTTAAACTTCCTCGTCCTTGACAAGGACGCCTTTGCCAAGGCGCCGAAGAAGTCGATCGACTACGCCGTCATGGAGCGGACCAGCAAGGCCGCTGTCGTTCCCGCCGACATCGGCTGGTCGGATGTCGGCAATTGGCAGGCGGTCTGGCAATTGTCGGACCGCGACGGCAAGGGCAATTCGGTGCGGGGCCGCGGCGTCGTCATGAACGCCTCAAATGTTCATGTCCGCTCCGACGACCATTTGACGACGGTCGTCGGCGTCGATGACGTCATCGTTGTCACGACCCAAGATGCTGTGCTGGTGCTAAGCGCGGCGCAGGGCGATCAGGTCAAGCAGCTGGTCGAACAGCTGAAAAGCGAGAATCACCCGGAGGCCCTGGAACATAAGCGCTCTTACCGCCCTTGGGGCTATTATCAATCCATCGATGCGGGAGGCCGCTACCAGGTCAAGCGCATTGTCGTGAAGCCGGGTGAGCGCTTGTCCCTGCAAAAGCATTTTCATCGCTCCGAGCATTGGATCGTCGTCAAGGGGACGGCGGAAGTCACCCGCGACAATGAAATCCACTTCGTGCATGAGAATGAATCGATCTATCTGCCGATCGGCTGTGTGCACCGGATGGCGAATCCTGGCCGGATCGACCTCGAGTTGATCGAGGTGCAAACCGGCTCCTATCTCGGCGAAGACGATATTGTCCGGCTCCAGGATGTCTATAACCGTGGCTGACGGGCGGCGTTTATCACAACGCCGTCACCGGGACGGATCGAGGCCTTGGCAAGGGGTCAAACAATTTTCCTCTGCGCATTGCGCACGGAACTTTGCTCTTTTCGTAGCGGGAATCGCCGCTGGCGCATCGCTTGCCCCGGCCAGCGCGCGCCCGCTGGTTCCGGCGGAACGGCGGTATGCCCCTTATAGCGATTCGGTGCCGGCCTGCGACGACCCGGCGGTTTTCGAACGAATCCAAGAAGGCTTCCACGATCGCGAAGCCGAATTCTGGAACACCGGCCTTGAAATTGTGAATCTCCTGGAGATCAAGGAAATCGGCTACAAAACCAATGGCGAGGATTATATTCCCCGCCGCTATTGCACGGCGCGCGCCTATCTGAACGATGAAAAGCCCCGTCAGCTTTCCTATTCGATCAATGAGGATCTGGGCTTCATCGGTTTTGGCTTTAGCGTCGAATGGTGCGTTGCCGGACTCGACCGCAATGATGCCTACGCGCCCCATTGCAAGATGGCGCGGCCGTGAGCGACAGACGTTCGCCGGTGATGGTCAATCGGCGCAAGGCCGTAAACCGCGCGGGGACTTTGTGCCTTCTGATCGCCATTGCCGCGCTCGCGGGGTTTGCGCTCGCATGGCCTTGCGCCGCACGGGCGGCGCCGGCCGCCGCTGTTCGCGGTCCTGACCAAGGGAGCGGGCGGGTGCCTTTGCCACTGCTCAAGGTCCTGTCGCGAAGCGGCCCGGGCACTCCTGGTGATTTCGATTTTTATGTGCTTTCGCTCTCCTGGTCTTCGGGCTTTTGCGAGACACCCGCCGGCGCGCGAGCGCGCGGCCAATGCGATCCTGGCGCCAATCTCGGCTTCGTCGTGCATGGGCTATGGCCCCAATACGAGCATGGGTATCCGTCGGATTGCGGCCCCGCTGCAAGGTTTCCATCGCGCATCGCCCTTGAATCCGCGCAAGGGCTTTATCCAAGCGAGGGGCTTGCCCGGCACGAATGGCAAAAACACGGCACCTGCTCGGGCAAAAGCCCAACCGATTATTACGCCGATGTGCGCCGCGCGCGCGCGGCCATCGTCATCCCCGCGCCGTTTGCCGCCCCCAAGGATGAGCAAACCTGGACGCCGGTTGACATTGCGCGGGCGTTCATCGCCGCCAATCCCCGGTTGCGGCCAGGCATGCTGGGCATCGCTTGCACAAGCGGCGTCCTGCAAGAGGTGAGGATTTGCTTGTCAAAGGATTTGCGGGATTACCATGCCTGCCCGGAAATCAGCCGGGAGGGCTGCCACGGGGGGAATGTTTCGGTGCCGCCTGTCCTGTGAGGCGGCTGTGGCGGACGCCCCGGAATGAATTACCGTCATGAATTTCATGCCGGCAATTTCGCCGATGTGTTCAAGCATATTTTTCTATCCCGTGTCTTGCTGCATCTTGGCGGGAAGCCAGCGCCTTTCCGCTTTATCGAGACCCATGCCGGAAGCGGCATCTATGAGTTGCTTCGCCCGGAAGCCGGGAAGACCGCCGAATGGCGCGGCGGCATTGGCAAGCTCATCAAGGCGAAGCCCGCACCGGAGGTCCACGACCTCATCCGGCCTTATCTCCAGATCGAGGCACCGCTGATCGAGGGAGAGCCAGTGCGCTATGGCGGTTCACCCTGGATCGCCAAAGCCATGCTCAGGCGCCAGGACCGGATGCTGTCGTGCGAGCTGCACTCAGACGCCTTCACAGCGCTGAAAGCCAATTTTGGCGGGGATGCGCGAACCAAGTTGTTTCCGATCGACGGCTACGCGGGGCTCAAGGCTTTCCTTCCGCCAGTCGAGCGGCGGGGGCTTGTTTTGATCGATCCGCCGTATGAGGCAGCGGATGAATTCGTGACGGCGACAGAAGCAATCGAGAAAGTTTGGCGCAAATGGGCAACGGGCAACATCATGCTTTGGTATCCGGTCAAGGATGCCGGGACCATTGCCTCCTTCGCAGCCAATCTCGCAACGCGGGGCATCAAACGCCTTTTGCGCGTTGAGCTGCAGATCGATACACCGGCCCGGCAAGGGCCCTTGCTCCGCTGCGGCCTCTTCATCATCAATCCGCCATACCGGCTCGATGCCGAGGCGGCGATCCTCTTGCCTTGGCTCGCCGCACTCCTCGGGGGTGGCGATCCAGGCTTTCTGATCGAGTGGGTGAGCGGCGAATGATGCGGCTTGCCAAAGCTAAAGGCCGCCCCATGTTCTTGGGTTGGTTCGCCTCCCAGTGGTGCACCTTGGGGGTGAATCCGGAACGGAAGGGAGAAAGGCGCGCATGGCCGCTTCCCTGCCGGACCAGGCAAAACCGTTTGGGAGGAAGGCGTTCCATGTCGCAGCAGGGAACCGTGAAATTCTTCAACGTGGATAGGGGTTACGGGTTTATAAAACCGGATGATGGCGGGCGCGATATTTTCGTGCATATCACTGCGGTCGAGCGGGCGGGCTTGCAAGCTTTGAACGAAGGCCAGCGCGTGACCTTTGAAATCGAGGCGGATAAAAAGGGCAAGGGGCCCAAGGCGGTCGATTTGCATTTGATATAGGGGATCGCTGGGTGAGCGTTCAAACCTTCGAGGTCGGTGAAGATGAAGAGGGGATGCGTCTCGACCGCTGGTTCAAGCGTCGCATCCCCATGCTTTCTCTTTCGCATTTGAACAAGATCGTTCGCACCGGCGAGGTGCGCGTCGATGGCGCCCGGGTGAAGACGGCGACACGGCTCGCAAAGGGCCAAAGCGTGCGCGTGCCTCCTTTAAAACTCGCCGAGCCGGCCGCCCCGGTGCCGGCGATTTCAGCAATGGATGCGCGCGCGCTCAAGGACATGATTCTTTACGAGGACCGCGATCTCCTCGTGCTCAACAAGCCTTTCGGGCTCGCCGTGCAGGGCGGCTCGGGAACATCCCGTCATATCGACGGGATGCTGGCCTCGATGCCGGATGAACGCGGCGGCCGGCCGGTGCTTGTGCATCGGCTGGACCGCGACACGTCGGGCGTCTTGCTCGTCGCGAAGACGAGGAGCATCGCCGCCGATCTCGGCGAGATCTTCCGCTCGCGTCAGGCCAGGAAGATCTATTGGGCGCTTGTTGAAGGAGTGCCCAAGCCAGCGCAAGGCCGCATTTCCCTTTATCTGGCGAAAGGCCCCGGCATGGAGGATGCGCGGTCAAGCCGCAAGGAAACGGGCCCACGCGAAAAGCTCGAAAAAATGCGAATTGCCAAGCATGGCGACGAGGATGCCCGCCACTCGGTGACCTATTATGCGATTGTTGACAAGGTGGCGCCCCGCCTCACCTGGCTCTCGATGAAGCCCGTGACCGGGCGCACCCATCAATTGCGCGCCCATGCCGAAGCGATCGGCCATCCGATCATTGGGGATCCCAAATATGGCGGGGCTGCCGCGAAGGATCCGCGCCACACCGATCCGCTGCGTATGATCCCAGACACTGTCGAACGGAAGTTGCATCTTTTGGCACGGCGGCTCATCCTGCCGCACCCGCGCGGCGGCACGCTCGATGTCACCGCGCCCTTGCCGCCGCATATGCAACAAGCGTTCGATCTCTTCGGCTTCGACGTCAAACGCTTCGATCCGATCGAGAACGCCCCGGACTGATTTTCGTCGCTTAGCAGGCCCCATTCCCGTCCGGCTCGACCAGGCTCAATCGGGTGAGATCGCCGACCGGCCGCTTCTGCTCATCGAAGGTGACCGCTTCGGCGTAATGCATTCCGAACAAGACATCTCCGGGCGTATAAATGCGCATGTCATGGACAGCCGCATTGAGAGCGTGGTCACGAGCCTCGATGGTCAGAAAGAGGCGCGCATCGGACTCCGTGAACCGCTCGGCGTCGTAGCCCGCAAGCGGACTTTGTTCATCGATTCGATGCATCAAGGTCCAAGTCAACGCAAAGAGCGGCTGAGTCGCATTCGACAAGGCAAGGTCATGCACATAGCGGAAGGATCGGCCTTCCGCGCTGATCTCGTGCAAAAGCACGCCGAGCCGCACCGTGGCATGGGTCAGCAAGCTCAGCCGCCCATTGGCGATGCGCACCATCAAGGTCGGCGAGCAATTATGGCTCGTGACGACAGCCTGATCGGCGAACAATATTTTTGACCTGGGTTTCGAAAAGCGGACAAACAAGAGACCGGTCAAGATCGCGGTAAAAGCCATGCCGCAGACAATTTCGACCGCCGAAACAGCGTGGCCATAGAGCGTTGCGGGTGCCATGACGCCGTAACCCACGGTCGCCAGCGTCTCGAGGCTGAAAAAGAATGCATCCGAAAAGGCGCCGGGCCTGGCGTTAGCTATTGAGCCAGGACTTGCAAGATAGAGCAGCGCGAAGACGATATTGATCGCGAGCTCCAAGCCCACGAAAGCGAGAGCAAATCCCTTCCAGCTCATGGAGAGCGCAATATGATAGGGATCGTGGAAGTCGTAGCGCGAGGCGCCGCGCTTAACGATTTCGACCGTGCCAGTGCGAATCACGGCGCGCTTCGCGCGTGGCTTGTGTTTGGGCCCGGCGTGCTTCAACAAACTGCGGACTTCCTTCCTCGATGCCCTTGCCGTGCCGCAATGGCTTTCATTTCTGATGCCCGCTGTCGTAGCAGGCATTGGGAAGACTTGGCACGTCGAATTTTACCGGGTCGCCGCATTTGTCGCATCCGGTGAGAAGGCAACAAAAGACGAGACTGCCCAAACTGAACACAAGGCGGCGCATCTCTCTTCTCCTGGATTGGCACGCTTGCTGACACGGCTCTCAAGCATGATCCAAAAACTCTATAACTTTTTTAAGATCATGCTCTAAGCAGCGACACCCGAAAGCCTCAACGGCAGACGCGCCGGTCCGCGCAGCGACGCACCGGGGCGATAGGGCGGCGGGTCAACCGCCAGGCGCGGGTCGATCAGCCGTCTCGCAAGCGCGACGAGAGCCGTCTCGACTTCGAGCCTGGCCAAGGGGGCGCCTATGCAATAATGCGGGCCACCGCCGAAGCCGAAGTGCAGATTGTCGGGGCGATCCGGATCGAAACGGTCTGGATCGTGAAATCGCTTTGGATCGCGGTTGCCGGACGCAAACAGAAGAATAAGCGGCGCGCCTTTCGGAATGACCGTTCCGGCAATCGAGATTTCGGCCAAAGTCTTGCGTGTGCGGAAATGGACCGGCGGGTCGAAGCGCAACAGCTCCTCGACGATGCGTGGTGCGACGGCGGGATCCTGGCGAAGCCTCTCCAACCATTCGCGATGGCGCAAGAGGCTAAGCATGCCGTTGGCAATGAGATTGACGGTGGTCTCGTGCCCCGCGATCAACAACAAGACCGCGGTGGCGATGAGATCATATTTGCCCATTCGTCCGAGCTTTTTGTCTTTGTAGGCCGCAAGGCCCGACAGAACATCGTTTGCTGGACGCTTGCGCTTCGCCTTGATGATGGCTCTCAAATAATTGGTGATCGCATCATAATTCTCGATACTCTTGAGACGATGCTCTTCCTGGAGCCATTGATCAGGGTCGAGCACGCCGGCAAGCGTCGCCGACCAGCTCTGAAACTTCTCTTCGTCGCCGGATGGAATTCCCAAGAGTTCGCAAATGATCGCGACAGGCAGGGGATAGGCGAAGTCACCTACGAGATCGATTTCCTCGCGGCCACGCATCTTGCCAATGAGGTCCGCGACGATCGCATGAACCCGGCCGCTCGTCGCCCGCACCCGCTCCGTGGTAAATTGAGTCATGATCAGCCGGCGCAGAACGCCGTGATCGGGAGGATCGCGAAAAAGCAAGGGGCGATGCGTTTCGACGATCCGGTCCCTGATCGGATTGATGATAAAATCGAGGATTGGATTACCCGTCCGTGCCCGCTTGAATACCGGAAGATCCTCCGAGCTCACCCTCGGGTCTTGAAGGAGGCCGCGGATTTCGGCGTAAGTGCTGACGATATAGGTCCCATCCTCATTGCGAAGGGCTGGCGTTTCGCGCAGACGTGCATAGAGCGGATAAGGGTCGGCGCGATTGACCGGGTCGAGGGCTTGCGCGAAAAGAGTGTTGTCCGGCACGATTCATCCTTCATTTCGGGCCGCCAGCCGCAGGCTGGATCGCGGTGCTGGGACGACACTCAGGCAAACGGGTCAACACTCCCCGATTCGGCCAGCCAATCAGAAACCCGATGGTTCAGCCAAATGGCCGGATTATGTTCCCGCTCCGTAATTCGCCTTGAGGTAATCGCCGATCGACTTGGCGTCGGCGGGATCGATCGGCGCGCCAAAGGCCTTGATCATTTTGGCGACTTCCGCGTCCCACTGCGCTGGACCCAGAAATGGCGAGTTCATCACGACATAGCTGAGGCTGTGGCAGGCGCCGCATTGCGCCTCCACCATATCCAAGCCTGGCGCCTGCTTGAGCGCTACCGCCTGTTCCTCGGCCTGCGCTGACGCCAGCATCAAAGCCAGCATGCTGAAAAACACTCGTCGCCGCATGGCTCTCTCCTTACACAACCTCGATCATCACAGTTTGAATGGCGTTGCGGTGATAGCCCGCCGGGTTCCAGACCGGCTCATTCGTTTGTGTTTGACCGATACGGTTGGCGGCGCGGGCGGCCAATGATAATTTTCCGCGCTGCTCGGGTACGAACTCACCGCTCCAGCTGCGAAACGCATATTTACCAAGGTCCTCGCCAAGCGCCGCTTCCGTCCAGCTTTTGCCGCCATCGGCCGAGGTTACGACCGTGCTGATGCCGTAGCCGCCGTCCCAGGCGATCCCGTTGATTCTTGTCCGCTGTCCGGCTTTGACGCGCGCGCCTTCCACCGGACTCGTGATGAGCGAATTCGCGACGATTTCCGTGATCGGCGTATTGGCTTCTGTCTCCTGGGATAGGAAGCGCGCGACCAAGGGGAATTTCCCAAGTGGAATCCGGTAGGCCGTCTTCATCCAGAACCCATTGAAGGGCTTCGTCACCGCCGTGATTGAGATGACATGTTTAACCCAATAGGTCGCGGTCCAACCCGGCACGACGATCCGCGCCGGAAAGCCGTTCCAATGCGGGAGAGGCTCGCCATTCATTTCATAGGCGACGAGCGTCGTCTCCTCGATCGCTTTCCACAAGGGAATGCTTTTCAAGAAATCCGGCGTCGCGTCGAGGATTGGCCCGTCAGCACCGTCGAACACCACCTCGACCGCGTCCTTGTTGAGGCCAACAAAGTCGAGCAGATCCTTGAGACGGGCGCCCTTCCAGCGGGCGCAACCCATTGCGCCATAGCCCCATTGAACTCCGGGGACATGCGGTTGAAACAGGCCGCGCTGATTCCCGGCGCATTGACAGACAGCCGTCACCTCGAAGGCGGGCAGCCGTTTCAACGCGTCAAGGCCGATCGTCACACCACTTTTGGCCCCCTCTCCGCCGATCGCAAGCTTCCACGCGCTGGCATCGACGGGCGGAATATCAGCAAGATGGTAGCGCACGAAAAATTCGTCGTTTGGGGTGACCGGCGTGCGCAAATAGCTCAGCGGCGCCTCGTAATTGGGCGGCCTCCCGGTCAGTCTGATCAGTGGTTTTTTGCCAGCAAGAGTTGCGAGAGCGGCTTCGGCGCGGGTGCCGGCTGGCAGCAAGGGAGAGAGCCAGAGCAGCGCATCGTCTTGCCCCATTGTGCCACCCGCCAAGGCGCCGCCGCCCTCGAGCGCCACGGCGCCTCCCGCCGCTTCCAGAAAACCGCGCCTTGTGATCATGACGCTTCTCCTTTAATCACATCATAAACGCGAAAAGATTGGGATGAGATCCTGGAACAAAACAGATTGATAGAAATCATAAATGTATTGATTTGAAAGAATAATGACTGAGTGACGAAGCCCGGAAGGCATAGCGTAGTAAATTTATAGATTTAATAGGCCGCTGCCCGGCAATCGCAAGACTATTCCCTTGGAGAGGATTCCTTGAATCTATTGACATCGAAGTCCTGCAGACCCGGGGAGCCAACAGAAACGACAGACAAAAAGGCGGACTGATTGCCCGTATAGATGCGCCGGCGAAGTTTGTCCGGCAAAGGGTTAACGACAGACTGATGCGCGACATCCTCAACCATTGCAGCGCCATCCCTCTGGAAAAGATGGCGGACGGAACCGTCCTCCTGGCCGAGGGACAGCGCAGCGGCCGCGTCTATGTTCTCGTGGAAGGCAGCATCGAAGTGCTGCGCGGCGGCACCCAGGTCACCGTGCTCCATGAACCAGGTTCGCTGATCGGCGAAATATCCATCCTGCTCGATATCCCGCATATCGCCACGGCCCGGGCGCTGGGTGACATCCGTGTCCATGTCATCGAGGATGGGGCAGCCTATTTCAGCACCCATCCCGGTCTGTCATGGCTGCTGGCGCGCCTCCTTGCAAATCGCCTCAATGCGGCGACAACCTATCTTGTCGATCTGAAAAATCAGTTTGCCGGTTTTGGCGATCATCATGAGATGGTGAGCGAGGTGCTGGAGACGCTCATCCACCAGCAGGAGCAGGATTTTCATCCGGGGTCCGATCGCGACCCTGGCTTGGTCTGAACCATTCCGGCAGAGCCTTCGCGGACGGGATCGGCCGCCGCAGCGGCGCGTCAAGCCGCACCGTCTGGACGCCCATGGCGGAGAGCCAGACCGCTTCGTTGACCGTGGTATCGAGCACAATATAGGCGGGCGGCGCCCCGAACTGATGGCCCGCGTTGAAAACCCATGTCGTGCCGATCCGGTCGGCCCACGAGCCATCCTTGACGAAAGGCGACTGGTGGACATGGCCGGCGATGACAATGTCCGGCTTGTGCTGATCGATCCACTGCGCGAGATCCGCATCCCCCATCGACTTGTGGCCCGACCAGCTCGTTGGCGAATTGAGGGGTGGAGCATGATGGATCCAGACCCAGCGATGCCCCTGCCGGCGCGAGGCATCGGCTTCAAGTTGCGCAATCAGGCCGGCGCGGGCCACCGGCCCATCCCACCAGGGGCAGACCGTAAAGAGCGTGTCTTCCACGACGAGGCTGTTGCCGTCACGGGCAATGTTCAAGGCGCAGATCTCCGTGAGCCAGCGGGCGACCTTCTCGCCGGATGCACTGCGAGAGTCGAGGTCATGATTGCCCGAGCATACAAAGATCCGCGTCATCCCAGCGAGACGTTGAAGGTATTTGCGGATGACAAGCGTCTGCGCCCGGAAATCGACGATGGATCCGATATCCAGCGCGTCTCCGGCCAAAACGACGAGGTCGTAACCGGGAGCGGCTTTCAGCAGCCAGTCGAATTGCGCAAGCGAATAGTGCAGGTCGGCGACAAAAAGACACCGCATTGTCCGCTCCGGCCTGAAACGCTGGGATAGCTTGTCCCTGGCGGCTGTAACAGGAAACGAAACCCAGCCTAGCTCCGAATGGCCGCGTCAGGTCAAGGCCGAAATTTCAACGGGATATCCGGCTTGCATCTAAAGGGTCAAGAGGACCTCAGCCGCCCGCGCGGATGCGCCGCGCGATAGGCTTCGAGCAGCCGGGCGCTATCGACGGCCGTGTAGATCTGCGTTGTCGAAAGTGAGGCGTGCCCCAAAAGTTCCTGGATCGTGCGCAGATCGCCACCGCGCCCCAAAAGATGCGTCGCAAACGAATGCCGCAGCGCATGCGGCGTGGCGCAATCCGGCAGTCCCAGCGCGCCGCGAAGACGCTCGACCGCGAGCTGGATGATCCGCGGCCCGAGCGGGCCGCCCCTGGCACCAACGAACAAGGGTTTTTCGGGTGCCGCCTGATAAGGGCAAAGGGCGAGATAGGCTTCGATGGCCTGTTGGACGGGTGCGATCACCGGCACGCTTCGGGTCTTCCGGCCCTTGCCCACGACCGTCAAGACATCGCGTCCGCCAACCGGCGCCTCGGACCGCCTGATCGCCAAAGCCTCGGAAATGCGCAAACCCGCGCCATAAAGCAGCGCCAAGACAGCGGCATCGCGGGCGATGATCCATGGGGGCCGGTCTTCTCCGGCACGCGCCTCCGCTTGAACAAGAAGGCAGGCCGCATCGGCGCGCAAAGGCTTGGGCAAGCCGCGCTGAATTTTTGGCGGGCGCACCGCCGAGAAGGCAAGGACCTGGCCGTAACCATGGCGTTCGAGGAAACGCGCGAAAGAGCGCAGACCCGCTAGCTGGCGAGACAGCGACCGGCTGCCCACGCCGTCGCCACGCCGCGCCGCCAGGAAAGCGCGCAGATCCGGTTGTGCTAGGCTATGGAAAGTGGCGAGCGTGGGCGGTGCGCCAAAATGCGCCGCTGCGAAGTGCAGGAACTGCCGCAGATCACGAGCGTAGGAGGCAGCTGTGTGGGACGAGACGCGGCGCTCGCCATTGAGATGGGCGAGCCAGTCTCGCGCGAGCCCCGCAAGATCCGGACGGGCAGGCGAAAAATCAGGCGCGGTGCTGGCCGCTTGGGCAGCGCTTGGGATGGTCATCCTTGATCATAACACCGCCGCGCCCTAACAATTTATTTCATCTCCGGCCGGAAGACGGACGCCTTCATGTCTTATTGGTGCGATGGACTCTTCTCGGCCTTTTCGCCCTGGATTCCAGCCGCCCGCCGGCCCTCGCGCAAGCACTGGTCATAGGCGTGCGGCTGCGCGCTGACATTTGGGTCTCGGCTTATCTGCGGCGTTGCGCGCATGAAGGCACCATGGCCGTGCTGCGCCGGCGAGGCGCGCCGGAGGCCGGCGCGATATTTGTTAAGATCGACCGGCTCGATGGTTTCGCGGCTCTCTATGGCCCGGCCCCGCAAAGCGAGGTGAAAGAGGGATACGACCGGCTTTTCATCAGGCTTCATCGCGAGCCTTGGATCGAAGCAGCGGAGGCGGATGCAAAACTCGCCCGCGAAATCACCTTCGATCCCGATCTTTGGATCATTGAGACGGAGGACCGCAGGGGCCGCCATTATTTCGATGTCGCGGACTGATTTTGCGCGAGGCTGACAAATGAGCGTAAAAAGCGGAGAAAGACTGTAGCTGTTTCACCTTGGCGTGGCCATGAGGGAGGTGCATTTTGGAACCCGGCCATTTCGGAATCGAACAGATCACAGAGGAAGATCGCGCCTATGACGGCTCGCGTTTCCCGGACGTGCGCGCGGCGATCTTCGCCAATCCCTACCAGCAAGTCTGGGGCCGCGAAGGCGAGCCGCCCCTGCCCCGTTACGAAGTGACACTGGCCAATCTGCTGCGGGGCCTGCTTCCTTTTGGCAAGCATTACTACTTTGGCCAAGCTTCAAAACGCACCGTCGATTCGCACGCCGATTTGCGATGGGGTCCGGACGGAAAGGGCTTCCGCCGGATCATCCATCCAAACGGCGTATGCCTGACGGGACTCTGGGAGATCACGGAAGAAACCGGATACTCCGGCTATTTCAGGAAAGGCAGCCGGGGCTTGGTGGTCGGACGGTATTCATCCGGTTCGAGCGCGGTGCATCGCGGCGAGTTTCGTCCGCTGGCCCTAGTCGGTAAGCTTTTTCCAACCACGGATCCCCATCATTCTGAGCCGCTTCATACCGCAAACTTTATCACCATGGAAGACATTGCCGGCACCGAAACCGCCACGATCAACGACGCCGAACTTCGTAATGCTCCCGATATCGCGGTCTGGCGCCAGCCAAGCCTAGCCATTCCTGCTCTGGTTTTTACCCTCATCGATAAAAAAGCTGGCGTGCGTCAGGTCTATCCCATTGCCGAACTCGGCAAACCCTTGGACGAACCCACTCGGGCGCCCGAATTCCTGCGCCTCCTCGTCACATCCGATCAACCAAGGATCGAAGGTGAAAAGCTGGATATACGGGATGAAATCCTAGGCCAGATTTTCGACAAAGGCGATCCGGTCCCGAAGCGCAAGCTCACCTTTGCCATCGAAGTCACGGATGAAGGGACGACACGGATCGGCTGGGGAACCATAAGGCCAACATTCAAGAATTGGCGCCGGATCGGCATCCTCACTTTCGACAACGCGGTCGCCTCCTACAACGGCGACTTCGTCATTCATTTCAATCACCCGGGCTGGCGCGACGACAGGAACAATCCGGCAACCGCCAATCGCGCCGCGCTCTCCTAGAAATCAAAGCGGCTCCGGACATCCGGAGCCGCGCCACCAACAAATTTATGCGCTTTTTTTGAACTTCGCGGCCTCCTCGGATCCGGCGGTTGCGTTTCCGGCGCTATAGGAATGCGCACCAGTGCCCGCGAGCTTGCCCTTATCGACAATCAGATATTCATCGCGGATCGGCCGGCCCTCGAAATAGCATTCGAGAATTTCACGCGTGCCAGCCGCGTAGCGCGCCTGCGCGGAGAGCGACGTGCCCGAGATATGCGGCGTCATCCCATGATGGGGCATGGTGCGCCACGGATGGTCCTTGGGTGCTGGCTGCGGGAACCAGACATCGCCCGCATAGCCGGCAAGCTGGCCGCTTTCAAGCGCCCGCACAATGGCGTCGCGGTCGCAGATTTTTCCGCGCGCCGTGTTGACGATATAAGCGCCGCGTTTCATCGTGGAAATCAGCTTGTCGTTGAAGAGATGCTCGGTCTCGGGATACAGCGGGCAATTGATGGTGACGACATCGCAGACCTTGACCATGTCCTCGACGTTCGGATGCCAGGTGAGATCGAGCTCCTTCTCGACCGCCTCCGGCAGACGATGGCGGTCGTAATAGTGCAGATGCATGTCAAAGGGTTTCAGGCGCCGCAGCACGGCAAGACCGATGCGGCCCGCCGCGACGGTGCCGACATGCATGCCTTCGACATCATAGGAGCGCTCGACGCAATCGGCGATATTCCAGCCGCCGCGCACCACCCATTGATACGACGGGATGTAATTACGCACGAGCGACAGGATCATCATCACCACATGCTCGGAAACACTGATCGAATTGCTGAAGGTGACCTCGGCAACGGTCACGCCGCGGTCGATCGCCGCCTGCAGGTCGGTGTGGTCCGAACCAATTCCAGCGGTGACGACAAGCTTCAATTTTGGGGCCTTGGCGAACCGCTCGGCGGTCATATAGGCGGGCCAGAATGGCTGCGAAATAACGATTTCGGCATCTGGCAGCTCGCGCTCCAGGACCGAATCTGGCCCGTCTTTGTCGGAAGTCACAACCAGGGTGTGGCCTTGGGATTCGAGATATTTGCGCAGGCCCAACTCGCCTGACACACTGCCAAGAAGGGTGCCCGGCTTGAAATCAATCGATTTTGGCGTTGGAAGGGTCTGACCGTCCGGATAGCGGTCGATCTTGGGAAGATCGTCCCGCGGATAGGAGCTCGGATAACCATCGACGGGATCATCATAGAGCACGCACACAACTTTGGCCATCACTTTCTCCCTTTCATTGTATCGTTGTGAATACAAGCAGAAGAAGAGCTTTTCTCTCAAGGTTAAGCAGGAACGGTTATAGGATTTCTGCCAAGAGTAATGTTGTCCAGCAAACCATGGTTTCAAGCATTTCCCTGTTTAACTTTTAACGAGGAATGATGGTGACGAATTTCCTCGCATCTGGCGAGCTTACGCTCGTCCTAAACACGATCTTTTTCCAATGAATTCTTTTACACAATTGATAGAAAAACCCGATCAGATTTTGCCGCGCGGCACCGCCGCGAGGTCACCCGCGGCATCGGCACCGCGCAGCGCCGCGATGAGCGCATTGGCCATCGGCGGTACCGGATCGCGATCGGTCAAAACAAGTCCGATGAGCTGGCTGTGGACCGGCTCGACAAGATCGAGTTCCACCAAATCGCGTGAACCGGCGAGCACATCAAGCAATGTGTGCGGAACAATACTGGCAAGGCCGCCATGCCGCAGATAGGAACAAACGCCAAGGAAGGAGTTGCTGACAACCGGCGGCTTGGCTTGGATTTCCAGCGACTCGAAAACGGCGTTGATGATCCGGCGGTTTTGCATATCCTCGCTGAGCAGGCAGAGCCTTTCCCCGGCCGCTTCCCGCCACGAGATCGTCCGGCGCCCTTCATATCGATCCCCGTTGCTGGTGATGAAAATGTATCGTTCTTTGTAGAGCGGGGTTCTGCGGACGTGCTGCAAGGGTTCATTATCGAGATAGGTTACACCGCCATCGAGTTCGAATGAGTCGAGTCCCTTCTGGATCGACCGTGACGTCATCGACGTCACCTCGACCGTCGCCGCGGGATGCACGGAAGCAAACCGCGCGGTCAGGCAAGAGACCATCGGCATCGCGGCTGGAATGACGCCCAGTCGCAACGAACCCGAAAGCCCGCTTCTCAGGCCCGTGAGTTCGATCCGCAATCCGTCATAGTCGTTGAGAATCTGCTGGGCCCAGCCAAGCACCCGTTCTCCCTCGGCGGTCAGGCCCAAAAAGCGATGGCCGCGTACGACGAGCCGAACTTCCAGATCGTCCTCAAGCTTGCGGATCGCCGCCGAAAGCGTCGGCTGGGAAATGTGACACGCCCCTGCCGCCCGCGCGAAATGCTTCTCGCGCGCGAGCGTAACGAAATAGCTAAGATGGCGCAGGAACATCCAAGATAACCGCGACGCGTCAAGCCGCCGTATCATTATATGATAAAAATATATAACGCTAGACCAGCCGAGATAGTATGGCCGCCTCACCCTGGCTCGCTGGTGATAGCTTGGCGAGAGCCGGTTTAAGAAAAATAAATGCCGGTTTTCCGCCCGGATCCCTTCTCCTCAAATCCGAGACGTGATCGCCTTCAAGCTCGCGCCGAGAGAACCCCGCCAA
>DATJLX010000169.1:0-5792 GCA_035509135.1 Methylocella sp. | reverse complement strand
GGGCGATTGGCGGACATGCCGCTGGCGGCATTCTCAAGAATATCGACCTCAGCCCCCTCGTCAAAACGATCTCTGGCGCCGTTGGTGGAGGGATTGGAGGAACCATCCTTCAGAGCTTGATTCCCGCTCTTGGCAGCGCGGCCAGCAGCGGCGGCTTTGACATCGGCGCGGCTGCCGGCAACGCGGTCGGCGGCGGCATCACCGGCGCGATTGTAACGGTGGGGGTAAATCTCGTCAAAAATGCTTTGTTCAAAAAAGCCTAAAGCAAAATCCGGCCCCAGTGAGCGCCGGCAGCGTCAATTCGGCCCGGGCAAAACCAAGCACGCAAGATCTGCCGCGGCACATGGATGACAGGAAATCCCACCCCACGGGATTTCCTGTTAACCGAGGGGAACGACTAAAGACCGGCCGATCAAACATCACGCAATTTACCCTTGGCCTCCTCAGCAACTCGATTGTCGACGCCGTCGGCGGTACCATCGTCGGCTTCGTCTTTCTGACCAGGAGTCTCGCGATCAGACCCATCCTTCCAAGCGGCGATTGGCGGCCATCAGCAGCGCGATCCTCACTGCCAGTCTCTTCATGCATCCGATCGATTACTGGGCAAGGATCGCGTCAAGAGATGATCCCTTGGTCTCTCATCCTTTGTTGCCGCCGCCGCCCTATGAAAATGGCGGCAACTGTGATGGTCATCTATTCGTATTCAGAGCGTCGCAACAATTTCATTCTGGGATGATATCTGAAGAAGGGCTTCGGCATTCGTCGAGGTGCGCCATGAGGTTCCAATCTCATGGGCGGGACGGAGTAGGCTTGTCCTTTTCACAGCCAGACTTTTAAGCATCGCGGGCTAGCCGTATTCAGAACCGGAAATTATCAAAAGGGAGAGGCGGACAATGGCTATTGTGGCGGATTCTGGGACTTCAACAATCCAAGTCACCGAAGGTAGCGGAGCAAGCCTGGTGATTTTGATTGCAATGATCATCCTTTTCGGCGGGGCGGCTTATTTTACGGGCCGCTTGTATGGAACGGTCGGTTTCATCGCGGTGGCGGCTGGCTTCGTGGTCATTCTTGTCGGGCTCTCGGCGCTCGGGGGCTTGAGCTTCGGCTAATTGGTTCAATCGGGCGTGGCGCGGCGAGCGCGCCACGCCACATGGGATGTTCGTCATTCACGCAATTTATTCACGCTGACGCTCAGGGCAATGCGACGGGGTTGCCTGACTGCTCCCACAGAGGTCCGGATGCAGGCCGTAAATGTAAAGCATAAGCTAGTAACGGAATAAGAACGCCAACAATGCAAAAGTGTATCTCAACTATCTAAACTGCATCATGAACAGCTCGCCTAATAACCCATTTTAATGGAACCTGCCAATTGAGAAAGCGTTTGCAAAACGCAGATTTTGGTTGCGGTGGAGTCCCGCCAAAATCTGAAGCTTGACTTCATGTTGGGAGGTAAGAGATGGCTACTGTGACTTCCGCTGGAACTGGCGCCATAAATGCTACCGAAGGAAGCGGGGCGAGCTTGGTTATTCTTCTAGCGATGATCATTCTTTTTGGCGCCGCTGCGTATTTTACCGGCCGCTTGTATGGAAAAACCGGAATGATCGCGGTCGCTGCTGGGTTTTTCGTTGTTCTCGTTGGACTCTTAACGCTCGGAGGTTTGAGTTTTGGCTAGTTGATAAACCCCTTCCCGGAATGATTCTTAAGTGTTAAGTTAGCCGGAGTCTCGGTAATGACGGGACGTACCGTGGAGTTGCTGTTCCATGGTGCCGGCCGGCGGTTCGCGATATCCGCACTTTTGCGGAAAAAGTGGCGTGGCGCGGGCCGATCGGAGGAAAGCACTTAAAGATAAAAGGGAGGTGGACGATGGCTATTGTGCAGCCTATTGGAACTGGCCAGATCGATCGTATTGAAGGATCCGGCGCAAGCATGGTGATCCTAATCGCGATGATCATTCTGTTTGGCGCGGCGGCCTATTTTACGGGCCGCCTATATGGCAAAGCAGGGATGATTGCCGTTATCGCGGGATTTGTTGTTGTGGTCACCGGGCTCCTGTTCCTGGGTGGCCTCAGCTTCTAAAAAGCCAATTAACCTGCGTGGCGCGACCGGTCGCGTCACGCACTTCCGGCGCTATGCCCTCAGGCCGCATCAGCATGGCCGGATGCCGGGGCCCGTAAGCCCGAACGGCGGCATGGGCCACTAGTCTCCTTCTGGCTGAATTCCATGAAGCCTTCATAAAGCCTCCATAAAGCCAAGAGCCCGCTGGGGCTCTCATTCGCCGCCCTCGCGGTTCGCCCGGATTGGCGCTGACAACCATCAAACCGCCGTTAACAAACGTTCGATTTCTGCGATCGTATGATTGGTGAGATCCTTAGGAACTTCTGCGATGATTTTGGTTTCGGTTTCCTTCGCGAACTCACGCCGCAGATCACCGAGAATTTTCGGCGGCGCCACGATGACAAGCTGATGAAAAGCCTCTGACAAAGCCGCCTTATTGATCCTGTTTGCGATCGCACTGGCGAACCGCTCTTTTTCGAGCTCATGCCAATCCGTCGTCTCGACCGCGCTGTGGATCTCTCCAACACTGGAATAGGCGCGCCCTGGGGCATCGCTGCCCTGCTCATGAGTTGGCGGGTCCTTGTACCACTCGGCCGCCAGGCGGCGCAAATTGGGAAATTTCTCATCGCCCTCATTGATCAGAAACAGGGCCTTTTGACCATCCCCGACCAAAACCCAGGCACCATGCGCCAATTTGTGATGCGCCATGACACGCTTCCTCTTTCCCGCGAAACCGGCCCGTCAGGCCGCCTCAAGAAGGGGGCTCTTCACCTTCCGCTTACGGAACAAGCCCGCGGCCGCTGGCCTCTGTTCAACATAAGAACCATGATTTGGTTCGAAAATTTTTGATTTGGCTCAATTCGAGGAATGGCATCGGGCCTTGCGAGCGAAAGGCCTTCAATTTGACCCAGCGGATCTCTTATCGCGTTGCTGTTTTGACAGATGATCCCGCATAGTCACGCCGCGCCTCATTCCTTGAAAGCCCGGTCGAGATTTTTGGCACCCGAGAAAGCCTTTTCATTTGCCGCGTCGATCCGCGCCGAAACCATATCGGTCCCGTTGAAATTGGTGTGATCGAGGACGGCACCGCGAAAATCGGCGCCGCCAGCGTCGGCTTCCGCAAGCGAAGCGTTCTTCAGGCCGGCGCTTCGAAATTTCGCGAATTGCAGATCCGTCAAGGCAAGATTGGCGCCTTCGAAATCGGCGCCCGAAAGGTCGGCCGATTTGAGCACGCCGCGCATCAAACCCATCGACTGGTTCTTCATGTCGGGGGCAAGATCGGCGCCAGTGAACTTCGCATTGCGCAAGCTGGCGCCGGATAGATCAGCGGTGACGCGGGAGCCCGAGAGATCGGCGCTATTGAACTTCGCCCCTTGCATCTGGCTCCCGAAGAGATTGGCTTTTTTCAAGCTCGCGCCGGAAAAATCCGCCGCCATGGCCCAGACCTGATCGAGCACGGCACCGTCGAGCTTCGTTCCTCTAAGCTTGGCTCGATTGAGCCGCGCGGCGCGGAAATTCGCATTGGTGAAATCGAGGCCAGACAGATCAAGCCCGTTCAGGCTCTTGCCGGAGAAATCGGCGCCTCCATGCGCCGCCCTGAGGCTGGCCTCGACCTCGGCCCGCGTCATCTCGGCTGAAGAAAACATCGGGCTTGTCAGATCGACATGACTCATCATGTCTTGCGCATAAAGCGGCGGTCCGGACAGCTGCGCCGCCACTGCGAGGATGAGCCATCTGCCAAAGCTTTGCATGGTGACGTTTCCCCTCTCCTCGCTCCGAGACTTTGATTTTCATGGGCAAGCTTATTTTGACCTGCCAGGCGGGTCATTTTTGACTTCCATCGCCCATATATAAGTTCAGAGGTCCACATGAATACCCGTTATCCGCCTCGCACCGGCCATCATGACCTCGGCGCGGCAAACATTTCCTTCCAGCCCTTCTATGGATCCGGCTCACTTATCATGACAAAAGAGACGCTCGACATGCCGGCCGTCCCCGCCAGTTCCGGCGGCAACCCGGCCGAGACGCTGAAGCTCAGCGTGCCCCGCACCCTTGACCTTAACCGCGTCGCCACCCGGCGTGAACACGACCTTCTCGGGGAGGCGGACGTCCCGGCCGAGGCGTATTGGGGGATTCATACGCTGCGTGCGGTCGAAAATTTTCCGATCACCGGTGTCCCGATCGGGCATTTTCCAGAACTCATCCGGGCCCTTGCGCTCGTCAAGCAGGCGGCGGCGCGTGCCAATCGGCGGCTCAAGCAATTGCCCGCGGAGAAGGCGGAGGCCATCGATCATGCCTGCTCCTTGATCGCCAAGGACGGCTGCTTTCTCGACCAATTCGTGGTTGACGCTGTGCAGGGAGGGGCCGGCACCTCGACCAATATGAACGCCAATGAAGTCGTCGCCAATCTCGCCCTCGAGTTCCTTGGCCAGCCGCGCGGCGCCTATCATGTCCTGCATCCGATCGACGACGTCAACATGGCCCAATCGACCAATGATGCTTATCCGACGGCGCTGCGGCTTGCCGTGATCTTCGCGACGGCCCCTCTGGCACGGGCGATGCGCGAGCTCGCCTATGCGTTCAAGGCCAAGGCGGTCGAATTCGCCGATGTGCTCAAGATCGGCCGCACCCAATTGCAGGACGCGGTGCCGATGACGCTTGGCCAGGAATTTGATGGCTTCCACACGACGGTAAAGGAGGATATCGACCGCCTGCGGGAAGCCGCGGCCTTGTTCCGTGAGGTGAATCTCGGGGCAACCGCGATTGGCACCGGCATCACCACCGATCCCCGCTACGCCTCGCTCGCCGTCGAGGAACTCGCTCGTGTCTCGGGCGAGCCGATGGTGCTCGCCGCCAATCTCATCGAGGCGACATCCGATATGGGCGCTTTTGTCCTGTTCTCGGGCGCCCTCAAGCGGATCGCCGTGAAGCTTTCGAAGATTTGCAACGATCTGCGCCTGCTCTCCTCTGGGCCGCGGGGGGGCTTCGGCGAAATCCACCTGCCGCCAGCGCAAGCTGGCTCTTCGATCATGCCGGGCAAGGTCAATCCGGTGATCCCGGAGGTTGTCAGTCAAGTGGCCTTTCTCGTCATTGGCCATGATCTCACGGTGACGCTCTGCGCCGAGGCTGGCCAGCTCCAGCTCAATGCCTTCGAGCCAACAATCGGCTTTTCCATTCTGAAGTCCCTGCGGATGCTGACCGCCGCGATCGACACTTTGACCAAGCGCTGCGTCAATGGAATCGAGGCAGACCGTGAACGCTGCCTTGGCCTCGTCGAGAATTCGATCGGCCTCGTGACCGCACTTGGCCCGGTGCTCGGCTACGACACCTGCTCGCGGATCGCCCGGCGGGCGCTCAATGAGGGCCGCCGGGTCGCCGACATCGTCCTCGAAGAAGGCTTGCTGACCGAGGCGCGGCTCAACGAACTGCTCCGGCTTGACACCATGACGCGGCCTTCGAGGCTCGTCATGGCCACGGCATTGCCGAAGAGCGCATAGCATAATAGATGCGCTGACTTGAGACGCGCTGTTCGCCTCTAAGAATGTTTCAAGACAAAGCGCCGCTTATGGCTTCTAGCTCTTTGTTTTATAATATAATTCAATTCATAGGATCGTGCTCTAGGGCTTCTGAAATTTCAACACGAACCGGTCGCTTTCGCCGATCGCCGCATATTTTTCGTGATCCTGGTCCTTCAGCCGGAAAGTGGGCGGCAAAGTCCACACACCTTCGGGATAGTC
>DATJLX010000168.1:0-17054 GCA_035509135.1 Methylocella sp. | reverse complement strand
ACAACGTTCGCGCCATGAGCGCCGCATCGGTGACATCAACCGTGAGATTGCCCGGCTCGTCGACGGCATTGCAAAAGGACTAGGCGACCCGCACATCCTCGGTGACCGAATGAAAGCTTTGGTCCGCGAGCGCTCAGAGCTGACTGCTCAACTGGAAACCATTCCCTCTGTCGCCAGCGTCGTCGCCCTCCACCCCGCCACTCTTGCTCGTTACGAACAGCAGCTCGGCCGGCTTCAAGAGGCTTTGGCGAAGGGCGTCCGGAACGGCGATTCTGAGGCCGCGGGCGCCATCCGCGAACTTGTCGAAACCGTTACGGTTACTCGTGACCCCTCGCGGCTCGGGGGCGTGGAGGTTGAGATCGCTGGGCGGTTGACGGCGCTTTTGGGCGAGACGGCCTTTCCGAACGGCGTCAAAGGAGTGTGGGGAAAGATGGTAGCGGAGGAGGGACTCGAACCCCCGACACAAGGATTATGATTCCTCTGCTCTAGCCGGCTGAGCTACTCCGCCTTGGGATGACGCAAACGAGGCGCGTCGAAACCATTGCGATATGGCAGGGGACTATGGGTGTCAAGCGCGTGCCCGGCAAGGCACCGCTTCGAGCCCTCCCTTGAATTTCAGGCCATGGTTCGCTTTGGTTCCACGGCCGCGGCGGCGCCTCTTTGCGAGGGGCCCATCACTTACGCCCGCCGCCATTCACCGCTGAAACTTTTCCTTCTTGGCCGCTTCGATCGACAACGTCGTGATGTCGCCAAGGATCGCGGCGGGATCAAGCGATTGATTCGAATAGATCTCGCGGACCCAGCCCTCTGCGTCGATCAAATAGACTTTCAACAGATGGTTCAAAACCAGCCGGCCACTGCCGGACGCGTCCCGATCGACCGCAATCTCCTCGCCCATGTCGCGGAGCACGGGGTTTAAGAAGAGATAGGAGTAAGTGGTGAGGAAATGCCAGGGCACGATGGCGGCGTTTTGTTCGTAAACCCGCGCGAAAGTCTTAAGCACGTCCGGCGTGTCATGCCCCGGATCCAGACTCAAAAAGACGAGCCGGATCCGGCCATGAAGCTCCGGACGCGCCAGGATCGCCTGACGAACCTGCTCGAAAGCCTCCCAGGCGAGCGGACAGCCTTTGGGGTCGGCGCAATAACTGTAGAAAAAGGAAAGCAGGGTGATCTTCCCCAAGGTATAATGGGAAAGTGTGCGTGGAAAATGGTTGCCTTCGAGCACGATCCCGAAGGGCACCCGTTGAATATGATCGAGCGTGTAGCTTCCCGGTACTGGGAGAGCGAGGCCGCTGCTGGTCTCCGCGGCAAGAGCCGGGCTCGCCATGACGAACCCGGCCAATATAACGAACCCCGCAAAGACGCACGTTCTGGCGTTCATCAATTGGATGCCGTACGGCCCGGGACATCGAGCGCGGCTTTCTCTGCCGGTCCCGAGAATTTCATATGATGCGGGCGGCCGAGCTTTTCCTTGAAGAAATCGACCTCGAATGTGAGCGCCAAATCCTTGCCGTCCCAATTGTACGCGCGCAGGACCTGCTCATTGTCGGCGCCCTTCTTGTCCCAATGCTCCAGAAGGGAAGAGGTGATATAGACGCGCTTTCCGTCCCAGCTCTGGGAGATCATATTGACCTGCTTGCCCGTGACTTTCTCATAGATCTGCACCGGTTTTTTTGGATCGGAAATATCGAACAAATGGGTCGTGCCGTCCATGAATGTATTCACCCACAGCTTGGTGCCGTCTGCTGAAATCGAAATATCCACGGGCAGCGGAATTTTTGCCGGGTCGCCGATCGTTCCGACCTCCTTGGCCTGCCATTCATTGTTGGCGTCATGGTCGATGAGCCAGAGTTTCGAAGTGAGTGCCGAGGCGGTGATCGCCCAATCGTCGCCCTCCCTTAGCGACCAGCGGATTTCGAGCGGCGCGCCGGGAACACTGAAGATTTTCTCCGGCTGCAGGGATTTGAGGTTCCACAAAACCATGGTGTTGCCGAAATGCTTCATCGCCTCGCTATCCTTGATGAGCTCTCCGAGATCCCGCATGTAATTGTTCCAGCCGGTGAAGCTCGAGGTCAAAAACACATTCTTCTTCGGATTGATGGCAATGTCGTAGCCATAGCCGTCGCCGCCCTTATCGGTCGGAATGGGATGCGCCGACAGAAACTCCCCCTTGTTGCTGTAGACCGCCAGTCCGGTGACCCCGTCACGGGTCTTGCCGTTCGACAGGCTGCCAATCACGATGCGGCCCGGAATGGCATAAAAAGTATGCGGGCCGACATAGCCGGTCTTTTCGGTGAGGTCGGTGATTGTGTTGACGAGTTTTGGATGGGCGGGATCGGTGCCGACGTCAAAGACGAAGATTTTGCTGTCGTCGAGCCGGCCGGCCCAAAGATATTTGCGGTCATCGGTAAAGCCCATGTGATGCGCCTCGCCGCGGCCGCCGACAGAAACGCTATTGATGACCTTGCCATAGGTCTTTGATTTGGGATCGACGTCGATCGTCACGAGTTTATCGGACTCGTCGCCGATGCCTTTTTCGCCAAGTGTCCAGACCTGCAGATAGGCCTCCTGGCCCTTGATGAGCGCCGCCGTGTAAGGCGAGAGGCATGTCTCGTCCGCCCGCGCGGCCGGCGCGGCGATCCCCCATAGAGCGGCGATAATTGCTGCCATGAGCGCGAAGCCAGCACTTTTATGCATCATTCTCTCCCAACGGTTCGACTGGCGATGGACCAATCCCAAATAGGGCTAAGCGCGAATGAGGCAAACCCCCAGGCTTCGGGGCGGATCTTTCGGCACCCCAAACCTGCCTGGATGTCTTTTCTTGCATTGCACCGCGAAAGCACCGAGAAGAGCATATATTCCGATTAAAACTATAGCAAAACTTTCATTTGCTGGATGGCGGGACGATACATCTCGATGATCAGCTTCTGTGCGGCCCGGGGCGCCCTCGGGCGCATCCGGGCCGGCTCGCATCGTCGTGTTCCAGAACGGCGCTCTGTTCCCATGGAAGACCAATCATGAAAATGTGGCGTTCGGGCCCCGCCGCACCGAAGCGCTCGACAAGGCCCGTGGGCTAATGGCAGAGGCGGGACTTGGCGGCTGTGAACACAATTTTGGGGCGAGATCTCCTCGGGAATGCGGCGCCGGGTGGAGATCGTGCGCGCGCTGATGAACGATCCCATCGTCCTCCTGCTTGCTGAGCCATACCGCGCCTTCGACCGCACCCGCGCGACTACGCCGTAGTGACCTCAAAGCGCTACCGCGAACTTGCGATGTGACGAAAGTCTTTGAGGCGGCAGAAGGCATTTTCGATGCGGTGCCGCTGTTTGTAGGGACCTCTCGTCGAAGCTGAAGGGCTGCTTCCGGTTCGACTTGTTGAAGATAACGGGCTTATACCAATTGTTGTTATGACCTCGAAGCCCAATCGCGCGTTCCGATGAACATGATTTTCCAAGGCATGTTGACGAGCCTGTTCCAGGCGCAGCAACGATGGTCGAGGATGTCCTCGTAGGATTTGAAGCGGTTGGAGAGCCAGTTGTCGTGGACACTTCGAGGGCAGCGGCTCGGCTTGGCGGGGTGCCTTCTCGTCGACGAGGCCGTCAGGACCGGGGGCGTTGAACTTCACCACCCAGTCGCGCACGATTTGCAACGTCACGCCACCGATCTTCGAAGCCTCGGTCCGGGTCGCCCGTCGTAGACGGCGGCGAGCGCCAGCAAGCGGCGCGCTACTTGCGCCCCGTCCTTCGTCCGGCGGGCAGGCACGGGTCCGGCCGCCGGTCACGCGGGATCGAGATCCTTCGAATAATCCGGCACATCAATGCGATCAAGCAAGCCTGGCCCGATAACGGCCCGCGCCAGGCCCGAAATGACAAAGGCCTTCATCACTTGATTGCGAAAAAATAGCCCAAGCCGCGTCTTTGGCGCGAAAGACAGGGCGAACCCCTTCGCTGCGTTCTGCTTTGCCGTCATGAAGCCGCGCAGCCGGTGTTCGTAGCGCTCGAACGCGGTCTCCGGTTGGGTCCCGTTCCTCGCAAGTTCTCCGGCGAGCACATAGGCGCCGATCATGGCGAGCGCCGAGCCTTGCCCCGCGAGAAGCGACGGAGCAAAGGCGGCATCACCGACGAGCGCAACCCGTCCGCGCGACCAGTATGGCATCCGGATCTGGCAAACCTGGTCGATATAAATCTCGTCGCTTACGTCGAGCGCGGCAAGTATTTTCTCGCATTCCCACCCGGCGCCGTCGAAGGCCTCATGCAAGATTTTTTTCTGCATCGCTTTGTTGTCTGCTTCGAGAGGCAAGGGTTGGTCTTCGGCGAACACAAGCAAAAACAGGGTCCGGCCATCCCGCATCACGAAGCGCCCCGCTTGCTTGCCCGGCGCCCCATAGGCGACGTAGACGTCCTCGTCTCTCGGCCAATAGGCTTCGGCTTCGAAGGCAGCAAACATATAACCCAGATATTTTTGGAATTGCGTCTCGCTCCCGAACACCAGTCCGCGCACAGCCGAGTGGAGTCCATCGGCGCCGATTACAAGATCAAACCGGCGGCCGGCCGACCGCTCGAATGTCACATCAACCCCATCGCCGGACTGAACAAGACTGGCAATGCTGTCGCCAAAGATGGCCTCGCAGCGCCCCTCGATCCGCTCGAAAATAAGCTTGGCCAGCAGACTGCGCGGCAGGCTTACATAACGGCCCCCCGTCAATGTATGGAAGATATCGATGCCAAAGCCGCTGATGCAGCATCCGCGATCATCAACAAAGCGAAGCTCCCGGACATGGTAGCCTTGCTCGGCGAGTGCCGGGAGGAGCCCCATGCGTTCGGCAAGCTCATAGCCGAGGCCCCAAAAATCAATAATGTAGCCGTCCGTCCGCGGCGCCGCGGCCCGCTCGATCAGGGTTGGCCGGTAGCCCCATTCACGGAGCCAATAGGCGAGTGTGGGTCCAGCAATGCCCACACCCGAAATCAGAACGGACAGACTCATCGGCCCGGCTTCCCATTCCTTAAGGCGCCACGTGTATGGTTTGCGAGCGAGCAGCTCCGAGGCGAATCAACATCTCTTGATAAGAGTGGCGAGATAGCGATATGACTGATTTATGACGGCGGCTTAGACGCTGTCCAGCGAACCGTGACTGTTGGGACGAAGGGAAAAATGGCCAATCGCATCCTTGATCTTGCCTCGCGCCGCCCGCTGTGGAGCGCCCTGCTCGTTGTGGCGAGTCTTGTCTTCAGCCTCGGCTTTGCCTGCGCGGTGCCGCTCGCGGCCTTCGCCGCCATCGCCGCGCTGACGCTCAGCCGCCGCGATGCCTACGCCCTTATTGGCGCGGTCTGGTTCGCCAATCAGCTGGCCGGCTTTACAATCCATCATTATCCGATGACCCCAAGCACTTTCGCTTGGGGCGCCACCCTCGGCGCCGTGGCGTTTGCCTCGACCTTCGCCGCGCAATGGGCAAAGGGCCGGCTACCGCAAACCAGCGGGGCTATTGCGGTCGCCGCTTTTCTCGCGGCTTTCGCCGTTTACGAAGGATCGCTCTTCGTGATTTCGCTTGTCTTCGGGAGCGGCGTCTCGAACTTCACGCCGTCCATCGTGCGGCGCATCCTGGCAATCAATTTCGCCGCCTTCGCGGCGCTTTATCTGCTCCACCGCCTCGGTGTTTTCGCAGGCCTCGCCAAAGAGGCGCCACCGCCTCTCGTAGCGCGTGAACGGCGGGCTTAAATCGATTCAATAACCGCCGCAGTTTCGGGGCCGCGCGCCTAGGCGCCGCCATCCTTCGATTCGTCTTTCGGCGCGGAAAGGGATTGGTCTTGCCTTGAGCCTTGCCCGCGCAGATACCGCCATCCTTTTTGGCCAAGCCGGAAAAACCCAAAAAGAATCGCCACGACAAAAGCCAAAAGGACAAAATTGCGAAACAATATGCTAAACGCATGCGAAATAACGACGATAAAATTGACGAAGTGCCCGACGAGACTTCCCAAAAAATCCGCCATAAAACGAGGCCCTTCCGGCGCATCTGTTTCTTACGTACAGGACCAGGCCTTTAAACACATCCGATACCCTCCAGCAATGCCTCTTTGGAGCGCACCGGCAGGGAACAGACGCCACCTGAGCAAACAAATGCCGCGCCCTCTCCCGCCGCATCGACTTGAGCTTTCGCCGGATGGCCCTCGGGAATTGTCTCCGGCCGGTCGATATCCATCACAATCCGGGCGGTGAACGGAACCCCGAGCGCCGCCTCGTAAAGCTTTTTCCGCCCTGCCCCCGCGGTGACGACCTCCTTGGCCCGCAGACGAAAATCGAGGGCATTCAAAATCCCCGCATGGCCGACAAGATTGCCGCGCACCGGCGCGCTTAAAGCCGCGAAAAGCGCATCGGCCCGCGTGAGCCAATGTGCATCGCCCGTGAGACCGGCAAGACGCACGAGCGCCGCCAAATACACGGGATGCGCGTTCGGGATCGCATCGTCGGCTGTCGGCGCTAGCCGCAAGAGCACATCGTCCGCGTCCTTGGCCGGCATGTTGAGAAGGCCGCTTGCCGGATCGCGGTGATAAGCGTCCATCGCCTCCGCGAAGCCCACGGCATCGGCGAGATAATCGCGGGAAAGGGCCGGTCCAAAAAGGCGCGCTTCATGAAGCGCAAGCGCGGCCCGCATCATCGCGGCATGATCGAGCGCGAGGCCGGGCTTCACAAGCACACCCCCGCGCCAGCCATGCGCGAGGCGCCTGTTTCCCTGTGCATCGGTGAATTGCAACGTCGTGACGATGAACTCATAGGCCCGCGCCGCGAGAGCGATCCATTCGGGCTCGCGGAAAACCGTCGCGGCATGAACGAGGGCGGCGATCATCAGCCCGTTCCAATCGGCGAGGATCTTGTCGTCGAGGCCCGGACGCACGCGGCGTTCCCGCGCCGCGAAAAGTTTCGCGCGAAGGGCCGCGAGCCGCGCTTCCTCTTCCGGCGCCGGCTCGGTGTCGAGCCGGTTCAGGATGATGGCGTGGCCGCCATGCGCCTCGTCGTCCCAATTGCCGAAGCGCGTGGCGTCATAGCGCTTGCCGAAGAAAGCGGTGTCCTCCGGGCCGAGCAGCGCCAGAATCTCGGCATGAGTCCAGACATAGAATTTGCCTTCGATCCCCTCGCTGTCGGCATCGATACTGGCGCAAAACGCGCCGCCGGCATGGGTCATCTCGCGCTTGAGCCACGCCACCGTTTCCTTGGCGCGGGCGCCAAAAAGATTGCCGCCAAATTCATGGTGGCAAAGTGCCAGGAGCTCGAGGATTTGCGCATTGTCGTAGAGCATTTTTTCAAAATGCGGCACGAGCCAGCGCACATCGGTCGAATAGCGCGCATAGCCGCCGCCGAGGTGATCGTAAATGCCGCCTTCTGACATATTCGAGAAAGTGAGCTTGACGAGATCCCGGTAGGGGCTCTTGCCGAGCCGGGCGCCAGCCCGCCAGAGCAGCTCGAAGATGGGCGTATTCGGAAATTTCGGCGCGCCATTGAGCCCGCCAGCGACTGGGTCGATGAATTGGACCGCTTGTTGCGCAAGATTGTCGATGAGCGCCAGGGTGAGCGCCTCGCTATTGCCAGCGCTTGCTTTCACAAGCTCGCCGCGCACGAATTGCGCGTTTTGGGCGATTTGGTCGGGCTTTGTGCGGAAGGCCTCGGCGACCGTCTTCAGGACGTTGACGAAGGCAGGCCGGCCATAGTTCGATTCCTTTGGGAAATAGGTGCCGCCCCAGAACGGTTCACCGGCCGGCGTCAAGAACATGGTGAGGGGCCAGCCGCCCCGTTCGCCAAAGGCGTGCAGCGCCGTCATATAGATATGATCGATATCCGGGCGCTCCTCGCGATCCACCTTGATGTTCACGAAAAGCTCGTTCATCACGGCCGCCGTCGCCGCATCCTCGAAACTCTCATGCGCCATCACATGGCACCAATGGCAGGCCGCGTAGCCGACGGAGAGCAGAATCGGCTTATTCAGAGCCTGGGCTTCCTTCAGGGCGCCATCGCCCCACATCCGCCAATGCACCGGATTATGTGCATGTTGCAAGAGGTAGGGGCTCGCGGCTTGGCTCAGTTCGTTTTGTCCGGTTGTTGACATGTGTCGGAGCCCTGATTCGAGCGGCGATGGAAGCGAAACGCCGACCAATGCATGAATTGGTCCGTATCGCGGTCGGAGCGGATCCACGCTGAGATTCTTGGAGCAGGCATTGTTTAGACCATCAGCCATGGCTGATGGAGCAAGGCACTCTAGGATTTGTCTTTCGTTCTTCTAAAAGGAATGCTAACTTCGTTTTGTCAAACCTCATCAATGATAAAAGTAATGAGATCGCAGAGATATAAGACTATCATGAAAATAAGTATTATTATCACAAACTATAATTATAGCGATTATCTTGGCGCCTGTATAAATAGCAGCCTTGAACAGAAATACATAAATAAGGAGATAATCGTCGTTGATGACGGAAGCACTGATGAATCAAGATCAATAATGCTTGGATATGGCTCTCGTATAACGTCTCTATTTAAATCGAATGGTGGCCAGGCATCAGCTTGCAATGTCGGCTTTTTAGCATCTAGCGGCGATGTCATTGTGTTTTTGGACTCGGATGATATGTTGATGCCGCATTGTCTGGAAAGAATAGCACAAAGCTGGAACGGCTCATTCTCGAAACTCCATTATAATTTACTTATAATGAGAAAAAATGGAGATTCGTCAGGTAAAATATTCTGTAAAAGGTCCTTGCCAAGCGGCGACCTAAAAGAAAGCTTACTAAATGAAGGCAATTATCTATCAATGCCTACTTCGGGCAATGCGTTTTCGCGATCCTTTCTCAACGAGGTCATGCCTATACCGGAAGATACTTGGCATTCATATGCCGACATTTATTTGATGAATTTGGCGGCGTTGGCCGGTTGCGTAGGGGCGATTGATGAGCCATTGGGATTTTGGCGGGGACACGGCGAGAATATGTCACGCCATGTAATGGATTCTCATGTTCACATCGATCGGGTTTATAGCTCGATAGTAAGAGAAATAAATACAGATCGTCTTATATTTGATTACTGTAAAACACATGGCTTGAAATATCGCTCTGGAGCGCTTACATCTTCGTATCCTCATCTCCAACTCCTCATGGTGTACGATAAGCTTGCGCATTTATTTAAGAAGTCGCGATTTAGACCCTCCTGGCGGGATTACATTAATATGACAATTTCTTTATCTCATTTTAAAAATATTGCCCTTATTAAGATTGCATTAATCCACACATGGATGTTTTTAATTTTAATTGCCCCTTCCAAATTGGCCGAAAAGTTGGTCGTCTTCAGTTATGCAAAGGGTGCCATGTTGTGTCAGAAATGTTAGAGCCGCTTCCTTATTCTATCAGGCAGAATCTTCTGACAGGAAAGGAAGCGCTCAGATTCTAAAGAGTTGGAGCATATTCTGCTCAAGTCTCGAAAGGGCAAGGGCAACTCTATCTGACGGACCATCCCTCATCGAAACGGAATATTACGGAACAAGGGCAAGGCCAAAAAATATACTGCCACGGCGACAAGCGCGGCCTTGATGAAGGAATCGGCCTGCGAAAGCCCCTGCTCCACGGCCGCGATCGCGGCGGCGCTCCAGGCGCCGGTTACCGTCATTGTCACGAGGCGCAGACGCACGACGCGCAGCGGATGAACGAAAACGACCGGCGTGAACATCAGGAAAGCGGCGGCGGCGATGATCAGCGTCGCCGCGAGCGGCCCCGGCCGCAGCACCAGCAAATAGAAGACAAGCACGTTCCAAATGGCGGGAAAACCGCGAAACCAGAGGTCATGGGTCTTCATGCGCTTGTCGGCGAAATAAAGCGCCGAGGCGGTGGCAACCACGCAACACACAAAGACCGCAAGCGGCGGCGCGAGCAGGCCGGAGCGCCACAAGGCGACGAGCGGCACAATGACATAGGTGAGGAAATCGACGACAAGATCGAGAACGGCGCCATCGATGTGCGGAACCGTCTCCTCGACCCGGTAGCGGCGGGCCAAGGTTCCATCCACGGCATCGATCACAAACGCCGCGCCAAGCCAGGCGAACATGGCGGGAAATCGCCCATCGGCCGCGGCGAAGAGCGCGGCAAGACCCAGAGCGGCTCCGCAGGCCGTAAAACAATGAACGAGAAAGCCGGCAAGACGGGCGGGCATGGCATTTCGTGAGTCAGGAATGGGCTGAATCACCGTTCCAGGGTCCAGCGCTTTCGAGCGTATTATTAAACTATCGTGACAGCCGCGTCGAGCGCGGCCTGGACCTCGCGGCAATGCGCCACGAGATTGGGCCGGGAAAGAAGAAATTGCTTCAAGGGCGTGTCGATCTCATAAAAATAAATATTGGCGATAAATCCATAAATCGCCGCGTCACAGCTGCAAGGCTTGGCACCGAAGAGGAAACCGCCGCAGGGAACAAGGTCCGCCAGGACCAGCAAATCCGCGATCCCCCGCGCATAGACCGCCTCCGCCTCATAGCGGCCAATACCCTGATAGTGGTAGCGCTTGAAATTATATTCGCGCGCCATTTCCAGCGCGGCTTCGCTCATGCCCGGATGCGTTCTGAGAAGCGCATTCCGGAAGAGCGGCCAGAACCGCGGATCCTTCCAGCGCGAGTAGGACATCACCCAATAAAGATCATCGAGCATCCGCCGGATCAGATGATCCATGGTCCGCTCGCTTGCCGTCAGCCCATTGTCGATCGGCAGCGCGTCGCGGGCGATCAGATAGGCGATGATCTGGTCGCTGTCGCCGATCACTGTGCCGCCGTCCAGGAGATAGGGCAGCTGCCCGCGCGGCGCGTCCTTCGGATCCAGGATGTGTTCGTGCCGGAAGGCGAGCTTGCATAATTTCAAGAACGCATAGACCTTGAGGCCATAGGGATTGTTGTCCGCCACGCCAAACAGATCCGGATAGGAGAAAAGGGTCAGCATCGCGGCACGCTCATGATGACCGGCGCGGGGCATCGCACGGGCCCATCTTGCCAAAGGGCCAATATGGCGCAATCTAACCGTCTTGTCCTTGCGAAACAGGGGGATGCAATGACGAAACTGGAAGATGACGGCGGCGTCGATCACGATGTCAACAGCGTGTTAAGCGAACCAAAGGCGCCCTCATCCTGGCTTCCGCGCTCCTTCGAGCGCGCGCTTCTCCTCAGTTCTGCGCTGACTGTCTTCAGCTTTGTGATCCACGTTCTGTTCCTTATGCTTGTCGACCCCTTGCGGGTTTTGCCTCTTTCCAAGGAAACAGCCTATGTCATTTCATCCATACCTTTATGCTTTGGCGTTCTGTTCTTGGTCCTCTCTGTTTTTAGTTTTATCATGATAGAAAAGCGCACCGCTCTCCATATTGTTCTGCTTTTTGTTGCGCTCAGCGTCGGAAGCATGAGCCTCCAAGGCTTGCTTGGCCTCGGCTTGCATTATGTGAAGCTGTCGTTATGAATGGGAAGCTGTCGCTATGAGGCAAAATCCTCGATCACATGCTGAAGCGGTCCCGGGCTGACATGCACGGGGCCGGTGAAGGGATGGTCGATCGACACGATCACCAGCAGTCCCAGGAACACAATCCCCGCCAATATGCCGGTCATCAGGACTTGTGCCGAGAGGTTCTCGGTGCCGAAAAAGAAGGCGAACCCCACGGTCAGCACGGCGCCGATGAACAAGGCCATCCATAAAATGCCGGGGACGATTCCAGCCGACGCCTGCAGTCTCGCGCGGCGGGCCTGGGTGATCGAATCAAGCTGGTGGAAGATTTCCGAAAACATTGCCTGTGGCCGGGCTGCGGTCTCCGTCAGGCGCATGGACGTGGCATAGAGGGTGCTGAGCGCCCGGGTCACTTCGGCGCTGTCCTTGCCATTTGCCATTTGCTGCCAGTCGCGGCCGATCACCAGCTTCAGATAGGAGGTCAAGGCCGCCCGCGTCGCGATGGCCTCCGGCTCCGGCCCATTCACCAGCCGGTAGAGCGTCGCGGCGGCTCCCGCCTCCCGGACCACGGCGGTTTCCGCGTCACTGAACCTCTGCCAGACGACAATCACCACGAAGGCGAGCAGCACTGCGTAGATGACGCCGACCGTGGCGAATTTGAAGCCGGCGATTTCATTGTTGCTGACGAGGCTCTCAAGCGCCACCCGGTGGCGGATCAAAATTGGCCCGCACATGGCGGCGGCCGTGGGGAGGACCACCAGCAGGAGCGCCGAGATGCCCAGCGGCAGGCTGGACAGAAAGTGTGACAGAGTCATTTGTATTCGCGCGCAGCCCCCTCCCGCCCCCAAAATATCGGAGTGCCAGAGCCAAGCTTGGCATTGAACGCGCCTCCCGGCAAGGCTGAGATCAAGGACCGGCAGAACGCCAGCTTGGTGCCTGCTTCGCGAGCTCCCGAGCTTCGCACCAAACAAAAGCCGGTGGGCGGCTTGCGATCCGCCGGGTTCTCGGATCAAATTGCGCCCGTCACGAGGGGAATGATGAAGCAGCCAAGATGGCGCGGCGGCTGGCAAGAGCGGCGCGGCGGGCTGAAGGCAAAACCGCGCCTCAAGCTGCGACATCGGACCGGCCCGCCATTGCCGCCAAAGCCGACGATCTCGAGGAAATCAAAAAATCGGTCGAGGACGCGGCGAGCGTCAGCGGCGGCCTGTGGCTCTCTTACCTCTTCGTGCTCTCCTATATCGCGATCGCGGCGGGCGCCGTCACCCATGTCGATCTGTTGCTGGAACGCCCCGTCAAACTGCCCTTCCTCAATGTCGAACTGCCGCTCCTCGCCTTTTTTGCTCTGTCGCCTTTTGTGGTTCTCATCATCCACGCCTATGCGCTGATGCATTTCATCATGCTGGGCAAAAAGGCCTCGCGTTTCCATAATGAGTTCCGGCGCCAGTTTCCAAATCAGCAGACACAAACCAGTGGCGCTGCGCCACACGGTGATAACAAAGAAATTCGCGACAAGCTGTGCCGTCTCTTGCCGAGCAATATCTTTGTCCAAATCCTCGCCGGGCCGCCGGAACTTCGCACCGGCATTTTTGGCTTGATGCTGAAACTCATCGCTTTGACGACGCTTGTCGTCTTCCCCATTCTTGTCCTGCTCTTGTTGCAGATTCAGTTCCTGCCGTTTCACGAATGGAAGATCACTTGGGCGCAGAGAGCCGCATTGTTTCTCGACATTGTTTTCTTGTGGCTGCCCATAAAGGCAGCGCATATTGCGGTGGCTCCGGTCTTTCCTTAAAGATCATTCCCTCAAATGATTGAGGTTCTGGGCATGGCTTACCAACTCCGTAAATTGTCCCGGACCAATCGGGAGATGGCCGCGGCCATCGGGGTGGCCGCTGCCGGTGTCGCTTTGTTCGAGGCGGCACTGATCCCCGGCATGGTGATTGGCGCCGCCGCCGTGCTGGCGCCCAAATATTTGCCCAAGCTTCGCCGGCGCCTGCAGCCGCTATTGGGCGCCACCGCCGGCCAGCATGTTACGCCGGCGGTTCCCCCAGCGAAGAAGCGGCCGGACGTCAAGACGCCGCTCACCGCCACGGCCGGGTTAGGGATTAAACAGGCGGCGTTCAAGACCATCACTTTTCGGATCATCGTCACGACCGTGGACTTCACCGCGAACTTTGTGGTGCTCGGCGAACTCGCCACAGCGGCGGGTCTCTCAGCCGTCACCCTGGTCGCCGGTCCAATCTTCTATTTTGTCCACGAAACAGCTTGGAATCATTCAGGCCCTTCCGTCGCGCGCCATATTGGCCGGTGGGGAATTGCTGTCGAGCACCCGGCTCTCCCATCTGACGCAGAGGCGCCGGCCGCGCGCCCAGGGTTTAGGGTCAGCCGGGCGCTAGCCAAGACGATCACCTTTCGGACCTTCGCCACGGTGATGGACTTTACCGCCAACTTCGTCGTGACCGGCGAACTCGCCACGGCAGCAAAGCTGTCAGCCATCGGATTCGTGATCGGACCTTTCATTTATCTCGGCCACGAGAAGGCCTGGGACTATTATGGTCCGCCCACCTCAAGGAATTATATCGGACAGCAAAAGCTGCTCGGCGCCCCAAACACGGATGCACGGAAAGTTCTTTTGGTGCGCGGCTGAATCCGTTCGAATTTGAACGCCGAATGATCGAGACCGGCGGCCACGCGCCAATTGAAATCGGGACCCTTCGGAGCTTTTGGATTCGATGGGAAGGTGATCTCGGCAATAGTCGTGTTCGGTTCGCGTCTCTTCGAGAATGAGTATCAATGCCCGCATCAGTCCCTTGCGAGGGCGACACGATCTTCGCCATGGCTTCGGGCGCGGGGCGCGCCGCGATCGCGATTCTGCGCCTTTCGGGCCCGGCAACCCGGGAAATTGTCAAAGGCATCGCGGGCAAACTGCTGGAGCCCCGCAGGGCCGTGCTCGTCACTGTCCGTGATCCCACCACGCGCGAAGCCATCGACAAGGGCCTTGTGATCTTTTTCCCGGCGCCAAAAAGTTTCACGGGCGAAGACTATGCGGAATTTCATATCCATGGGGGCCGCGCCGTTGTCACTCGCCTGATCAAGGCCATCGGCGCCCTCGCAGGGACACGGCCGGCGGAGGCGGGCGAATTCACCCGCCGAGCACTCCTCAACGGCAAAATGGATCTGGCCGAAGTCGAAGGTCTCGCCGATCTTATCGACGCCGAAACCGAATGGCAGCGCCGGGCCGCGCTCCGCCAGGCCGGCGGCGTCCTGGGACGACAGGCCGCGATCTGGCGAGACGCGCTGACCCAAGCGGCGGCATTCTTGGCAGCGGAAATCGATTTTCCCGAGGAAGAAGGGGTGCCGGGTGACGTCGGGCGCCGCGCGTCGAAAATTCTTGCCCCTCTTCTGGCCGATTTAAAAAAAGAACTGGCTGCTGGACGGGCTTCGGAACGGCTGCGCGATGGCGTCACCATCATGATCGCCGGGCCGTCCAATGCGGGGAAATCAACTTTGCTCAACGCACTGGCCCGGCGCGACGCGGCGATCGTGTCGCCTTTCGCTGGCACGACACGTGATATAATTGAAGTACATTTTGATTTGAACGGCTGTCCCGTCACGCTGATTGACACGGCGGGTTTGCGGGAAAGCGCCGACGTGGTCGAGCAGATCGGCGTCGCCCGTGCCCGCGACAAAGCCAAGGCCTCCGATCTTATTTTGTGGCTTTCCGAGGCCTCCGCGCCCGTCTCGCCCGGCGTGACCGGCGCCGCGGTTTGGAATGTTTTTACGAAAAGCGATCTTTTTGCAGGAGGCGATGGTCAAGGTTTGGTTGGAGAACTAACGATCAGCGCGGAAACCGGCGAAAATATCGATGTGCTCATCACAAGAATGGAAGAGTTTGCCCGGTCCCTTGTAAACGATGGCCACGCGGGTCTCATTGCGCGCGAACGTCACCGCCAGGCTGTCGAGGCTGCGGCCCAGGCCCTGGAACGGTTCCTGGACAACCCCGACGCCCCGGCCGAATTGCTCGCGGAGGAATTGCGTGTGGCCATGGTCTCGCTGCAACGGCTGACCGGCACGGTGGACATTGAGGATATCCTGGGCGAAATCTTTTCGCGCTTCTGCATCGGCAAATAGACTGGCTTCCAATGGCGCCCAAGTGAGTTCGGCCCTAGGCCTTCTCCCGGGTTGTATCAAGCTGTTAGCCATCCTATAGGCACAGGCGACAGCGGAATGTTCGAGACCAATCTGCACGACGAGCGTTTCCTGCCCTTCGAAGGCGCAGGCGCGGTCAGCGTCTGGCGGCTTGCCCTGCCGAGCCCGATCCGCCTGTTTGACTACAACATCATCGCCGAAGCCGTTCTGCATATCCGCTACACCGCCCGCCGGCCGGCGACCCGCTGGCGAGCCAGCGACAAGAATCAGCTTGTCTTCCTAGTCCTCCAATATCATTACGGCCAGGGTTGTTGTCCGCAAAGCCAAGCCGAAAACGTTGCGATCAAATCATTGACCTCGCCGCATGATCAGATAACCTCGTCACACTGGGGATCGCGCCGAAAAATATCCAACCGGAATCGCGACGGCCCGGCAAAGAATAATTTGAGCGTCTCGAAAGCCGTCTGAGCGAGCCTTCGTCTTAACCCGTGCGGAAACCTAAATTCTGCGAGGAATTTTTTCCCTTAACTCCCTTAATTGCAACTACTGAACGGTTTCAGCATGATAAACGATCAAGTATCAGCGTGGCTGGATGACCTTGGTCTTGGTAAATATCGTGAGACATTTAAGCAAAATGCTATTGATTGGGATGTGCTTCCTGATCTGAATGACGGCGACCTCGAGGCATTGGGTGTCCCGCTTGGACACAGAAAAAAACTCATACGTGCTATCGCTTCGCTGTCCCAGAGTGCCTCTTTGACTCGAGGCTCTTTACCCATCTCCGACGTTCCAGGCAGGCAGCCATCCCACTCAGAAGCAGATCAAGCGGAACGCCGCCAGCTGACTGTGATGTTTTGTGATTTGGTGGATTCGACAGCCCTATCTCACCAGTTGGACCCCGAGGACCTCCAGGATATCGTCCGTCGATTCCTAGACAGCTGCAGTCAAGCGATCGCCCGGTTCGAAGGCTATATAGCCAGTACATGGGAGATGGAATGCTGGTCTACTTTGGGTACCCCCATGCTCACGAGGACGATGCAGAACGAGCGATGCATTCTGGACTGGCTATTTTGGATGGTGTGACGGCGCTCAATCGAAAAAATCCCCGCCAAGGAATTAATATAGCTGCGCGAATCGGGATCGCCACTGGCCAAGTTGTGGTCGGTGAACTCTTGGGGCAGGAATCTGCCAAGGAAAGGTCAGCTTTCGGCAAATGCCCCAACCTAGCCGCTCGTCTTCAAGGGCTTGCAAAACCCAATCAGTTGATCATCGACACCGCAACGAAGCGACTCGTGGGCCGGCAGTTCAAATTTGGAGATCATGGTATTTTCTCTCTCAAAGGGTTCGAAACGCCAGTTCAAACCTGGCAAGTTCTGAGTATTGGACTGTCGGCCAGCCGATTTGAGACTCATCACTCAGCGCAACTCGTCAATTTTATCGGCCGGGAATCCGAGGTCTCTCTCATTT
>DATJLX010000167.1:0-8156 GCA_035509135.1 Methylocella sp. | reverse complement strand
TCAATGGCGCGCTGACCGTGCCCCTGCATCTCTCCAAGTCTGACGGCCATTATTCGGTCGAGGTCTCCGAAGGGGACGGCGGCCCGGCCGGTGTTTTCGCGCTTCGTGTTGTTCACACCAGCACGGTTCATATCCAGCGCGGCGAAAATGCCGGGCGCAGCGTAACCTATACGAACGTCGTCCGCGCGATCGATAAACTCGGCGATTGGACCGGCCAGCCCGCCACCTTCGACGTGCCAGATACGGCGCAGGAAGGGGAAGGCTTTGTTGTGCTGGTCCAAAAAGGCACGCCGGAGCGGCTGGGCGCCATCTTGGCCGCTGCGAAAACCGCAGGACTTTGAGGCCAACGGCCGCGAAGGGCGGCCGTTTCGACCGCCAGGGACGAAACGTCAAGAATCTTTCCAAATCGCGGCCGGCTCTCCAAATTTCCGCCTTTGGGCGCCGATCGACGGCTTCCACCCGCCGCGCTCACGGCATATAGAGGGGGAATCATGCCCATTTTCCTGCAAGGCGGCCAGGAGTATCAACGCATCATGTCTCGCCCAATTTTTCGAAGTTCCCTCGCCATTCTAGCGCTCGTCTTCTTGGCCACCCTCGCCTATACCGGGCAAGCCTCCGCCAGGCACAAGAAAACAAAACCCGCGGCGAAAACCGAAGAGTCCGGCGACGCAAGCGCGGCGAATAAAAAAGCTGGGAAGCCGTTGCAATTGGCCAGTTACGGCGACTGGGGCGTGTTTCTGGCGCAAGGGGAGAAGTCCAAGACCTGCTACGCGCTGGCGACACCCAAGGAGCGGGTCCCCTCCGACTTGAAGCGCGACCCCGCCTATGTCTTCATATCGAACCGGCCCGGTGAGAATGTGCGGGAGGAGATATCCATCATCATGGGATTTCCGGTGAAGGAGGGGACTGCCGCGCGCGCGGAGATTGGCAGTTCCGATTTTGATCTCATTGCCAAGGGCCCCAATGCTTGGATCAAAAACCAGGCCGAGGAGCCGCATTTCGTCGAAGCCTTGAAAAAAGGTTCGAAACTCATCGTCAAGGCGCCGTCGCTGAAAGGACATGTGACGACCGACACCTATTCCCTTGCCGGCTTGTCGCAAGCTCTTGATCGCGTCGAGAAGGAATGCCCTTGAGACGCGCCGGGCGTTTTGGCGTGTCGTAACGAAATCGAGCCGCGAATTCCGCTGTACCGGGAAGAAGACGCGTTGTCGCCGTCGCCTGTCCAGCCAGACAAAAGAAAGCCCGCGTGCGTCGCTTTTGGGAGGGAAACGATGTCGGAGACAATTTATCCGGTCACAGCTGACTGGCAGCAACGGGCCTTTATCGACAAGGCGAAATATTCGCAACTCTATGCCCGCTCGATCGCCGAGCCGGAGGCCTTCTGGGCCGAGCAAGCAGGCCGCATCGATTGGATCAAACCCTTCACGCGGGTCAAGAACACATCGTTCGGGCCCGTCTCGATCAAATGGTTCGAGGACGGAACCACCAATGTCTCGCAAAACTGCATCGACCGGCATCTGCTCCGGCTCAAAAACCGGCCCGCGATCATCTGGGAGGGAGATGATCCAAAGGACTCCAAACAGATCACCTACCAGGAGCTGCACGACGAGGTGTGCCGGCTAGCCAATGTCCTCAAGGCCCATGGCGTCAAGAAGGGCGACACGGTCACGATCTATCTGCCGATGATTCCCGAAGCGGCCTATGCGATGCTCGCTTGCGCACGGATCGGCGCGGTCCATTCGGTGGTCTTTGGCGGCTTCTCACCCGATTCGCTCGCCGGACGGATCGAGGACTGCCGCTCGAAACTCCTCATCACCGCCGACGAAGGGCTGCGCGGCGGCCGCAAGACGCTGCTTAAGGCGCATGCCGACGAGGCCGTCGCGAAAACCGGCGGAATTGTCGAGACCATGCTCGTCATCAAACACACCGGCGGCGCCGTCGCGTGGTTGAACGGCCGCGACGTCTGGTACCACGAGGCCGTCGCCGAAGCCGCGCCGGAATGCCCTTACGTTGAAATGAACGCGGAAGACCCTTTGTTCATCCTCTATACATCGGGCTCGACCGGAACGCCGAAGGGCGTGGTGCATACAACGGCGGGCTATCTTGTCTACGCCGCGATGACGCATCAATATGTTTTCGATTATCATGATGGCGACATTTATTGGTGCACCGCCGACGTCGGCTGGGTGACCGGGCACAGTTACATCGTTTACGGCCCGCTCGCCAATGGCGCCACGACACTCATGTTCGAGGGCATCCCGACCTATCCCAGCGTGTCGCGCTTCTGGGACGTCGTCGACAAGCATAAAGTGAATATTTTCTACACGGCGCCCACCGCCATCCGTGCCTTGATGCGCGCCGGCGACGCGCCGGTCAAGGCAACGAGCCGTGCCTCCTTGCGGCTTCTCGGCTCCGTGGGCGAGCCGATCAACCCGGAAGCCTGGGAATGGTTCTACCATGTCGTCGGCGACGGACGCTGCCCGATCGTCGATACATGGTGGCAAACCGAGACCGGCGGCATACTCATCACGCCGCTTCCGGGCGCGACGGATCTAAAGCCAGGCTCGGCGACGCAACCCTTTTTCGGGATCAACCCGGAAGTGGTCGATGCCGAAGGGAACATTCTCGAAGGGCCGTGCTCCGGCAATCTGGTTCTTGCCGATTCATGGCCTGGCCAGATGCGCACGGTTCATGGTGACCATGAGCGCTTCGTACTGACCTATTTTTCAGCCTATCCCGGCAAATATTTCACCGGCGATGGCTGCCGCCGCGACGCCGACGGCGATTATTGGATCACGGGCCGGGTCGACGATGTCATCAATGTCTCCGGCCACCGGCTCGGCACGGCGGAGGTGGAGAGTTCCCTCGTCGCGCATGAGAAGGTCGCGGAAGCCGCCGTCGTTGGCTATCCGCACGACATCAAGGGCCAAGGCATCTACGCTTATGTCACCTTGATGATCGGGGTCGAGCAGAGCGAGGAGCTGCGTGCCGATCTCGTTGCCTGGGTGCGCAAGGATATCGGGGCGATCGCGAGCCCAGACGTCATTCATTTCGCGCCGGGACTGCCGAAAACCCGTTCCGGCAAGATTATGCGCCGCATTCTGCGCAAGATCGCGGAAAAGGAATTTCACGCGCTTGGCGATATTTCGACTTTGGCGGATCCAGCGGTTGTCGAGGAATTGATACGCAACCGAATCGATTAAATTCCGTTAAGGGATGACATTAGAAAGGCGCCTTAAAACCCTATCTTAACCACGACCGGCAATGGCCGCCGGGACAGGCGCAACTTTTTATTAACCAAAGCTCGGCTTACTTGAGTTCGCACTATTCATTTGATTCGATCGGCACGTCAATGAAAGAGCAGCGCAAAAACCTTGGTCGCATGGGAAGCCGGATCCGGATAGGCAACGCCATCTTCGCAGGCTTGGCAGTTTGGGGGACGGCGGGAGCGGCGAGCGCCCGTGAATTCGTCTCCTTTTCACAGAACTATCCTGCTGGCACGATCATCATCAAGCAAAGCGAGCGGAGGCTCTATTTCACCACGGGAACGGGGACCGCCGTGCGCTATCCGATCGCGATTGGCCGGGCCGGCAAAGCGTGGCAGGGCTCAACCTTCGTGCAAGGCAAATACTACTCGCCGGCCTGGGAAGCGCCCGATGTCGTGCGGCGAGACCATCCGGAACTTTCGTCGGTCATCCCCGGCGGGTCGCCGCGCAACCCCATGGGCGCCGCCGCGATCACCCTTAATCTGTCCGAAGTTGCGATCCACGGAACGACGGCAAGAATGCGCAGATCCGTCGGCACCGCGGCTTCCTATGGGTGCATCCGGATGTACAACGAAGATGTGATGGACCTTTTTCATCGTGTTGAAATCGGCACTCCGGTTGTCGCTATTCCCTGAAGCGTCTTCATTCCGCAACGGACGGCCACGGACGAAAAGCGTGCCTTCACCCTTTGGCAGGCGAGGTCGCTCTTCTGACAAACCAGCATGAATATCGAACATGTTGCGGATTCTTCCCCCGGATCCCGCCAGAAAACAAAGGGGTGAAGATCATAATCGGCAAAAATTGAGCCGATCATGTCAGGCCCGCGGAAACAGGCTGTGCGGCACTGCCCGCGGGGTCTTTATTTCCATTGAGGATTGGTCTAACCAGTTTCATGGGTCTGTATTGCCGGTGCCGGGATGCGGCGAGGACAGGCGCGTATGGCATCAAACTGCCTATTTGCCATGCTGGATAGTTGCACTTGATTGGCGTAGAGTTCCGTGCATGACGTGTTGATCCGTTCCCTGCGGCATGTCCTGTCATTCCCAGGGCGCGGAGCGGGGGCCGTTGGTCATTTGCAACCCGTTGGTCATTTGCAAGGAGTAATCGGTGGAAACGAAAACCCTCGATCATGCCGAGCTTGCCAATCAGATCATCGATGTGATCGTCAAGGAAGGAATGGTTGCCCGCGAGAAAGCCACTCTGGATGCGACGATTGAGAGCCTCGATCTGAAATCGATCGACATCGTGATGATTTTGACGGCCATCGAGGAAAAATTCGACGTCTATATTCCGATGGACGGCCCTTTTCATGAAGCCAAGAGCATTCGCGATTTGATCGACGCTATCGCCGCCTATATCATCAAAGAAAAAAGCTGAATGGCTGGCGCTCGGCGAATTGTCGTCACCGGCATGGGCGCTGTTTCGGCGGCGGGGGTGGGCGCGCCGGCGCTTTGGACCGCCGCCCGCGATGGCCGGTCCTGTGTCGGCGAGGCGCGCTTCGCGAGACCCTACCGGGGCCGCATAAGAATTGCCGCGCAAGTCCCGGAGTTCGATGCGGCGGCTTCGATCGCGCCAAATGTTTTGCCTTTTTGCGATCCGGTCTCGCAATATTTGCTGATTGCGGCCGATGAAGCGATCGCCGAGGCGAGGCTTGCTTCTGCGAAACCCTTGGGGCCACGCACCGCGACCATCATCGGCACCGGCATTGGCGGCATGCACACCATCGAAAACGGGCTCTATCTGACGCTGGTGGAGCAAGGGCGTCCCGATCCGCTGACGGTCCCGCGTCTGATCCCAAGCGCTTGTCCTTCCTTGGCAAGCATCCGCTATGGATCGACGGGGCCGTGCTTCGCCGTGGCGAGCGCTTGCTCCTCGGCAACCCAGGCGATCGGCATCGCGATGCATCTCATCCGCTCCGGGCTCGTCGATTGCGCCATTGCCGGGGGAACCGAAGATTGTGTCTCCAATAGCGCGATGCTGGCTTGGGAAGCGCTGCGGGTGCTGACGCCGGATTCATGCCGGCCTTTCTCCAAGGGCCGCAACGGCATGGTCCTTGGCGCCGGCGCCGCGGTCTTTATCCTCGAGGAAGCGGAACACGCCCGCGCCCGGGGGGCCAGCGCACTCGTTGAAATCGCCGGCTACGGGACTTCGGCCGACGCCACGGATCCCGTGCGTCCCGATGCGCGAGGCGCGGCCGCCTGCATGCGCAACGCCTTGACCGACGCCGCCGTCGAAGCCGAGGAGATCGATTACGTCAATGCGCATGGAACCGGAACGACCGCGAATGATGTCACGGAATCAGAGGCGCTCGGGATCATCTTCGGCAAACGATTGGCAGACCTTCCGATTTCCTCGACGAAACCCATCCATGGGCATGCACTGGGCGCCGCCGGGGCGCTGGAACTTGTCGTGACGATCGGCGCCATTCGAGAAAATGTCGCGCCGCCCACCATCAATTGGCGCGAGGCCGATGCCAAATGCCCCGTCGATCCCGTGCCAAACGAGGCGCGGCCCATACCGATCCGGACCGCCCTGACCAATTCCTTCGCCTTCGGGGGAATCAATGCAAGCCTCGTCGTCCGGCGCGCCTTTGCCGCATGACAGCGCGCGATCCAATGCAAGCGGGCGCCGCCGTCTTGGCGGCGGAGAAAGGCTTGGGTTTGCCGGTTCGCCTCCCGGTGATCCGGGTCAGGACCGAACAAGGTGAGGTCGCCGCATTTCGGCGCGAAACAGGCAGCATCGGCACCGGCGATTTTGTGCCTCTCACCTTCCCATTCCGCTGGCTTGCCCTTTCGGCTATCCGCGGCGTGATCTTGCAATTGCTCGGCGGCGAAGGTTTTGTGCCCGTTCACGAGGCGCAAAGCTTTGTCTATGAAAGAGGCTTGCAGATTGCCACGGATTATCTCCTCTCCGTTGAGATAGAGGCCGTTGAAAAACCGCGGCGCCTGATTTTGAAAATGGCCGTCGCAACCGCGGAAGGGGAGATTTGCACCCGTCTTGAAACCGTGCTGCGGATCGTGCAGCTCACTTCGGAAATGGCATCATGATCGAAGCCGGAGAGCAGCCGGCACCGCCGGACTGGCCAAAAGCTGGAGAGGCGATCGAGACGGGAAATTTCGGGCCTTTCGAAGCCGCGGCGCTGGCGCGTTACGCGGCGGTCTCCGGCGACGACAATCCGCTGCATCTCGATCCCGAGGCCGCCCAGGCGGCAGGTCTTGCCGGGTTGCCTGTCCATGGCATGTTGTTGCTGGCCTGCTTTGAACCCTTGCTCATGGGGTGGCGGCGGGATCTCTTCATCGCGCGGCTTTCGGCAAAGTTTCTGCGGCCGGTGCTTGCTGGCGAAGGGATTCGCATCATGGGCCGGGTCCTGCGCAGCCAGGCCGCTCCACGGCCGGAACTCATTCTGCGGCTGACCGCCCGCGCGCCCAATGATGACCTTGTGATTTTGGCGGAAGCCGCGGTTTTGTACAAGACGCCCTAACGCTTGGTTGAAATGCAGCCCCGATCCATCCTCATCACCGGCGCATCGAGCGGCATAGGGCGCGCGCTGGCCCTCACTTACGCGCGGCACGGAGTGTTCCTGGCCCTGATTGGCCGTGACCGTGAACGGCTTGAGGACATCGCCGCCGCCGCCCGCGCGCAAGGCGCTGAAGTCAGCCTCGGCCAATTGGATGTGCGCGATCAAGAGGCCATGGCGCGATGGATCACGGCAGCCGACGCGCGCCATCCCTTTGATCTCGTCATTGCCAATGCGGGTATAACAACGGGCTTGGCGCCTGGCGATCTCGCCGAGGAGCCGGCCGCTGTTCGCGCCATTCTCGGCATTAATCTTATCGGTGTCTTGAACACGGTCGAACCTTTGCTCAGGCCAATGGGCGCGCGCGGAGCGGGTCAAATCGTCTTCATTGGCTCGATCGCGGGGGTGCGCGGATTGCCCTATGCGCCTGCCTATTGCGCAACGAAGGCGGCAGTCCACGCCTATAGCGAATCCTTGCGCGGCCGGATGGAGGCGCGCGGCGTGCGCGTCAGTCTTGTCATTCCGGGTTTTGTCAAGACTCCCTTGAACGAGAGCATCGAGACCATGAAGCCGCTCGAAATTTCCGCCACGCAAGCGGCAGTCCGCATTCAGCGCGGTCTCAAACGGGGCAGGGCCATCATTGCTTTTCCAAGATCTCTCTACTGTCTGGCGCGCCTCTCGCGAGTTCTGCCTGTCCGTTGCGTGGACAAAGTTATGGCGCATTTCAAAGTAATTATACCGAAAACGCAGGAGCGTATTCGTTAACGGTTTCTTAAGTTCCTCCTCCGCGCGGAAGTCCTTGCGCGCGCCTTCAAGGTTAAACATCACTCAAATCCTGCAACAAATTGTTGCAATTTGTTTGTTGTCGAAACCTGGCTTTTGGGTTTCAACGCTTGAGTAGTGTCTATTCTTATGGCTGCTATGAGGGGTCGCGTTGCTTACGCGAACAAGCCGCACGGATATCACAACGGATGTCATAAAGGCGATCCGGGCGGCAAGCCAGGTTCGGGCGGTTCGCGAGCGCCTTCATAAGTTGAAATCGCGGTCAAAGGTAAGGGCGCTTTAAGTCTTCAAGGGCGCTGAAATCTAAAGCTGCTTTCAACCCAAAAGCCTCTCTCGACCCAAAAGACCCAGGCCATGGGCAGGGGCAGAGGTCCACAAACGAGCGTGTCACGGGGGTTTGGCCGTTGAGTAATCTCGAGCTCTTCAGAATTGGATGCGAGATCAGTTTCCTCGCCGCCTTTGGCGGGCTTCTCTATGTCGGCGGTGGTTTCCTCATTCTGATTGGGATCAATATTTTTGAGGGGGCGACTGGCAGGTTGCTCGGCAAGCCGCCTGCCGCCCCGGCTCTCAAAGAAGCCGATCTCCCGCAT
>DATJLX010000166.1:0-35984 GCA_035509135.1 Methylocella sp. | reverse complement strand
TCCAAGGGCATTTCGGCGGGGCGTGCGCAAAATACTTATCGCGGCCTCGTGCGTGTCCATCAGAAAGCCGAGGGCGCACGTAATTTTACACAATGCGACTCGCTGCTACTCGGTTCCAAATGCGGAGCCCATACAGTACCTTACATCGAATCCCGCAATCCCACGGCGATCCTCGAGCACGAGGCCACCACCTCAAAGATCAGTGATGATCAGCTTTTCTATTGCATCTCGCGCGGTATTGGCGCGGAAGAGGCGGTCGCCTTGATCGTCAACGGTTTCTGCCGCGAAGTCCTGCAACAGCTGCCGATGGAATTCGCCGTCGAGGCACAGAAGCTTGTTGGCATCAGTCTTGAAGGAAGTGTCGGGTGAGTACGCCCTACAGCGTTGCGAGGATTGGAGCACGTCATGCTTGAGATCGAAGACCTTCATGCAAGCGTTCAGGGCAAGGAAATCCTGAAGGGCCTGTCGCTCAAAGTTGGCGCTGGCGAGGTACACGCCATCATGGGACCAAATGGCGCTGGCAAATCGACGACCTCCTACGCGCTCGCGGGCCGCGATGGTTATGATGTGACAAGCGGCAAAGTCCTCTTCAAGGGAGAGGATTTGTTGACCCTCAAACCAGAAGAACGAGCCGCCAAGGGCATCTTTCTCGCTTTCCAATATCCGCTCGAAATTCCCGGCGTCTCGACGCTCAATTTTCTCAAGACTGCCGTAAACGCACAAGCAAAGCTTCGCGGCGAGCCGGTTCTTGACGCGGTTCAATTCCTGCGTGTTGTGCGCGAAGCTGCCAAGCTGCTCAACGTTTCCGAAGAGATGTTGAAACGCCCCCTCAATGTCGGCTTTTCGGGTGGTGAGAAGAAGCGCAATGAAGTGCTGCAGATGGCACTTTTGAAGCCTTCTCTCGCGATCCTTGACGAGACGGATTCCGGTCTCGACATCGATGCCTTGAAACTCGTGGCGGAAGGCGTGAATGCCTTGCGTGCCCCGGATCGCTCGTTCCTGGTGATCACCCATTACCAGCGCCTGCTCGACTATATCGTACCTGATTACGTACATATCCTCGCCGATGGCCGGATCGTGCTCTCCGGTGACAAAACGCTGGCGCTGCGTCTCGAAGAGCAAGGCTATGATGGCCTAATCGGAAAGGCCGCGTGAGGAGCATGAGCGAAACCACATCACTCAACCGTCTTCTCGACCGCATGGCGGGTCAGGAGAGAGACACGGTGCCCTGGCTTGGAGCCTTGCGGGAAGAGGCAAGGACGATTTTCGCCGGTAGCGGTCTGCCAACGCGCCGTATCGAATCCTGGAAATATTCCGATCTCTCTCGCGCGCTCGCCCACACACCGGAAGGTACAAGCCCTTCCCGTCCCGCGCCTGTGTTGCCCGGTGCCCATCTCGCCCTGTTCAAGAACGGCGTCCTTGATGAAGCGAAGTCGGCTCTAGAAGAGAGTGGGGCTATACCTTTGCGAGTTGTTCTCGCCGACCCGGCGACACCTTTCGCGAATAAGATCGGGCATGTCAATCCGCAGAAAAATCACGCTCTCCTGAACCTCAATACAGCGCTTATGGAGGACGGGATCGTATTACACGTACCCGCTCATACCAGACTCACGGCACCGCTTTATCTCCGCTATGATTGGGAAGGCGAGGAAGCGAGCATTCCGGATGGGCGTCATCTGCGAATTCTGATATTGCTCGATGAAGGAGCGGAAGCCACTCTCGTCGAGTCCCACACTGGCACGCCTGGCTTTTCCACCATTGTGAACGAATTTCGTCTTGCGACCGGCGCCAGTCTCCATCATGTCCGGTTCGACCGGCTTGGGAGTGCATCAAGGCAAGCGGCGATCACTTTGGGCGAGCTTGATGCGGCAGCACACTATAAGGGTTTCTATTTGTCCGAGGGCGGGCGGTTTTCACGTCATGAGGCGTTGCTTGAGCTCGCGGGGAAGGATGCTCAAGCTCAACTCGATGGCATTTTTCTTGTCGCCGATAAACATCACTGCGACAATACCACCATCATTACGCACGCCGGCCAGGAGACGGCGAGCCGGCAATCCTTCCGGGGTGTCCTCGCAGGGGATTCACGGGGCGTCTATCAGGGCTGCGTCCGGGTTCAGCCTGATGCGCAAATGACCGATGCGCGTCAAATGAGCCGCACACTGCTTTTATCCAGGCAAGCCGAGATCGCAATCAAGCCCGAACTTGAGATCCTCGCCGACAACGTCAAATGCAGTCATGGCGCCACTGCAGGTGAGCTCGATTCCGCAGCGCTCTTCTTTTTGCGGGCGCGCGGAATTCCGGAGGCCGAGGCGCGGGCACTCCTTATCGAGGCTTTCCTTGGCGAGGTGCTTGATACCATAGAGAGCGAACCCTTGCGCGCGTGCGCGGCCGCGGCTGTATCGGATTGGCTTACCCTGCACGCAGGCGAGTTTTCTCATGTCGAATAGCCTGCGGACGATCCAGGAAAAGCCCGTGGGCGCATTTGATGTCGCCCGACTCCGCGAAGATTTTCCCATTCTCGCCCAGCAGGTTCATGGTAAACCACTCGTCTATCTCGACAATGCCGCTTCCGCCCAAAAGCCAAAGCCGGTGCTTGACGCGATGACCAAAGCCTACGCGGAAACCTACGCAAATGTTCACCGCGGCGTGCATTTTCTTTCCAACGCTTCGACGGTTGCATTCGAGAATGCCCGCGAATCGGTTCGCGGCTTCATCAATGCCCGGAGAGTCGAAGAGATCATCTTCACCAAAGGAGGAACGGAAGCCATCAATCTAGCGGCCTCGAGTCTGGGTGCAACGATCGAGGAGGGCGACGAGATCATTCTCTCCGAGATGGAGCATCATTCCAACATCGTGCCGTGGCACTTCCTTCGCGAGCGTCAGGGCGCCGTGCTGCGATGGGCCTCTCTGGGCGCTGATGATTGCTTCGACATTGCGGCTTTCACCAAACTTCTCTCGCAAAAGACGAAGATTGTAGCCGTGACACATATGTCCAATGTGCTCGGCACTATAACGCCCCTATCTGAGATCATCCGGCTCGCGCATGCCGCCGGCGCCAAGGTCCTCATCGATGGCTGTCAGGGAGCCGTCCATAACCCTGTCGATGTCCAAGCGCTTGATTGCGACTTCTACGTTGGCACGGGCCATAAGCTTTACGGTCCTTCCGGAATTGGCTTTCTCTTTGGCAAGTATGAACATCTGAAACAGATGCGGCCCTACCAGGGCGGCGGCGAGATGATCGAAATCGTGACGAAGGACAAGATCACCTACGCTGATCCGCCGCATCGGTTCGAGGCTGGGACGCCGCCTATCGTCGAGGCAATTGGGCTTGGCGCCGCACTCGATTATCTGATTTCCCTCGACCGGGCCGGAATCGCGGCCCATGAGTCGGCACTCCTTGCTCATGCGACCGAAGAGCTTTCGAAGCTCCCGCAATTGCGGATCTTCGGGGGAGCCCCAGACAAGGGCGCCCTCATCACTTTCGTGATGGAACAAGCCCATCCTCATGATATATCAACCCTGCTGGATCGCGCCGGCATTGCCGTGCGCGCGGGCACACATTGTGCCATGCCACTCATGGAACGGCTGGGCGTAACAGCATCAACACGGGCCTCCTTTGCGCTTTACAACACCCATGCGGAGGTGGAGGCGCTGGTGCGGGGTGTCCGCAATGTGGTGGAGCTCTTCCGATGATCGAACCAAGCTAGCGGCCTAGGATTCACGAGGTTATCGCAGCGGTCAACCAAACTCCATGCGCGTGAAATGCGCGACGCGGGTGTGGTACACATTTCGAGCGATCTTTGGCAAAAGAGCCGTCACTGACCGCCAAAAGCCTTCGGAGGCAATGAGTGTATGATGGATACGAACGGCCAGACCATCGACGCGGCGGCGACCGCCGCCGAGCCAGAAGAAGAAAACTTGTTGTCCAAGGCCGAGGGTGTTCCGATGAGCGACATCATCGCAGCGCTGCGCACGGTGCATGATCCCGAGATTCCTTTGAACATCTTTGATCTAGGGCTGGTTTACAGGATTGATGTGTTGACGGGCGGCCGTGTTGAGATCGACATGACTTTGACTGCACCCGGTTGCCCCGTTGCCGGCGAAATGATGGGCTGGGTAAAGACGGCGGTGACCGGCCTTGAGGGCGTGACCGAAGCAAAAGTCAATCTTGTCTTCGATCCCCCCTGGGATCAATCTCTGATGTCAGAGGAAGCCAAGCTGGAACTCGGTTTATCATAGAATTTAACCATTGGCCGTGGTTCGACGATTGGCGGCAATGGCTGGCTCACGCGCAGCGTGCCGCCTTTGAGCAACATCGCTCAGGCGCAAGCGCGCAGCGACGTCTTTGTCGATGGGGCTCTTCTGATCGAACAGAATGATGGCTCGAGGTCAATCGTTCCCGCGACCGCCGCGATAGCCGTTAAATTGAGCCAAGGGAGCCGTCACTCACGGCGCGGGCGGCAAGGCCGCGACGCTCGTTGCGTCATCCGGAAAGGTTGTCTCCCAGCCGCCGCCTAGAGCCTTATAGAGCTGCACGAGATTGGTCGAGACGGTTGTCGTGCTTTGCGCATCTTGCAACTCGGCCTGAAAAACGGTCCGCTCGGCGTCGAGCACGGTGAGGAAATCGCCGACGCCGTTGGCATAGCGCACCCGCGCGAGCGCCAAGGCCTGGCGCGAATGACCGGTCTGCGCCTTGAGACGCGCGCGCCGCTCTTGCTCTGTCCGATAGGCGACCAGAGCATTGACCACTTCGTGCCAAGCCTGAAGCACCGTCTTATGATAGGCGATCGCGGCTTCCTGTTGCTGCGCCTCGCGCAATTCCAGAGTCGACTTGAGGCGGCCACCTTCGAAGATAGGCAAAGAAATGGAGGGTCCGATCACATATTGCAGAGAGCTGCCCTTCCACAGGTTTTTGAGATCAAGAGCGTTGAACTCGACGTTACCGTTGAATTTCACGCTTGGATAGAAATCGGCCACGGCGACCCCGATCGTGGCCGTCGCTTCATGAAGCTGGGCTTCCGCCTGCCTTATATCGGGGCGGCGACGGGCGAGTTCGGACGGAAGGCCAAGAGGCACACGCGGCGGCACAGGCGGGATTGGTTTGGCCCGTGCGAGTTCGCCGCGCAGCGAGCCAGGCGGTTCATCGAGAAGAAGACTGAGGGCATTGAGCCACACCGACTCCTGATCCTCGAGAGTGGGCAAGGTTGCGCGGACCGCCTCCACTTGCGCCGCGGCGTTTTCAACGTCGAGCTGGGTCGTCAAGCCTTTTTCGGCGCGTGTCTTTGTCAATTGCAGAATTTCGCGCGAACTTGTCAGATTCGCCCTTGTAATGGCGATTTGGGTCTGGGTGCCGCGCAATTCGATGTAATCCCGCGCCAGTTCCGCCAAAGTCGAGATGAGCGTGTCCCGGCGCTGAAATTCAGAGGCTACAACTTGCGCGTCGGCGGCTTCAACCTGCCGCCGAACGCGGCCCCAGAGATCGATTTCCCAGGAGGCGTCGAGTCCGGTTTGCCAGATGCTGATGGGCGGAATAAAAAATGGCGACGTCGGCGAAACCAAGGGTTTAACAAGGCTCAGGACACCGTTCTGGCTGTATAATTCGCGCTGATAAGAGGCATTGCCATTGATGGCGGGGATTTCCGCCGAGGCGGTCACGCCCCGCTCGAAGCGGCTTTCGGCCACCCGAAGGGTGGCGGTTGCCATATCGAGATTAGCGGCGCCAACACGTTCGGCAAGGGAAGTCAGGACGGGATCACGGAACGCCGCCCACCATCGGGGATCGCCTCCCGAGAGATCGATTAATGCTGGTTTAGCTTCGGCAATAGCAGGCTCGGGCTTGCCGAGAAATGAGACGCTTGGCAGCATCGGATCGGGTGGCACGAAATCGGGCCCGACGGAGGCGCAGCCGCAGAGCGTGAGCAGGCAAAGCGCCCCCGCGAGCGTTCCGCGCCTAATGCGCCGCGCCACGGCCGCTCCCTTTCACGCCAGAGAGAATAAAGCAGAACGGCACGACCGCGAAAGCAACGAGCGCGGTATAAAAAAAAACATCAGAATAGGCCAGAATCTCTGCCTGTCTTCGGTAGACCTGATAGATTCTTCCGATGGCAACATCATGCGCCGCGGCCGCGGCATGCCCCATCGCGATCAGCGCCCGTTGGTACACCGCGATCAGCTCGTTGAAAGGCTGATGGAAAGGCGTCGCCCATCGTGCAAGATAGGATTGGTGGACCTGCGTCCGTTCGATGATCGTGGCGCTCGCCAGGGAAATGCCAATAGAGCCAAAGATATTGCGGAACATCGCATAAAGCGCTGTCGCATCGGCGTTCAGCTCGCGCGGCAAGGTCGCGAAAGTGATCGTGCTGATCGGCACGAAAAGAAAGGCAAGCCCCGTCGTCTGCGCAGCACGCATGAGGACGAGTGTTCCAAAGTTGATGTTGAGCGTGAGTTGGCTTGAGTAGAGAAACGCCAATCCCATGATGAAGAACCCGGCCGCGATGATGAAGCGGGTTTGAACGATTTTCATTAACTGGCCAACGAAAGGGATCAGAAATATGACGACGATGCCACCCGGCGACAGAATGAGTCCGGCCCATGTCGCAGTATAGCCGATGACTTCCTGCGTGAATTGCGGGATGACGACAGCGCCGGCATAAAGAGTCCCGCCTGTCGCGCCAATGAAGACGCATCCCAGGGCGAAATTCTTGTCCTTGAAAACATCGAGATTCACGACGGGTTTTTTGGCGACCAAAAGCCAGCCGATCGCACCAAGAATGCCAAGAAAAGCCAAAATGGCCATAAGCCGGATGAATTGCGAACCGAACCAATCTGAATTCTCGCCACGGTCCAGCATGATTTGAAAACAGCCAAGACCGAGCGTAATCAGAAATAAGCCGATATAATCAATGCGCCCCGATTGCCTCTTGAGCCAGGGGGGATCCTCGACCAGAATCGAGGCAAAAAATACCGCGACTATGCCAATCGGTATATTGATCAAAAAAACCCAGCGCCAGTTGAATGTATCCGTCAGATATCCCCCCAATGTCGGGCCAAGCACCGGTGCGACAATCGTTGCGATCGCAGTAACCCCAAAAGCCGCCGCGCGTTGCTCTGGCGGAAACGTATCGAGGATGATCGCTTGCTGGGTCGGCTGCAAGCCGCCACCGAAAAACCCCTGCACCAGCCGGAAGATCACAAGTTGCGACAGGCTTGTGGCCGTGCCGCAGAAGAAAGAAGAGACCGTGAACATGCCAAGGCAGATCAGAAAATAGCGCTTGCGGCCGATCACTGTCCCGAGCCATCCGGAAATCGTCAGCACGATCCCATTGGCAACAAGATAGGAGGTGAGCGTCCAGGTCGCTTCATCAAAACTCGTCGACAATCCGCCCGCGATATGCGGGAGAGCGACATTGACAATCGTTGTATCAAGGATCTCCATAAAAGCCGCGAAAGTAACAACAACTCCAATGGCCCACTTGTTGTGCGATGGCTGCCAAGGCCGCTCAGCGCTGTCCTCGTTCATCGAATCTTCACCGTCGGGACGACCGAAATGCCGAGCGGCAATGGCAACGCCGGATCAAGACCGCTGTCGATGACAATCTTCACCGGCACGCGCTGCACGATCTTGATGAAATTGCCTGTTGCATTCTCGGGCGGAAAAGCGGTGAATTTCGAACCCGACCCCAACTGAATACTGTCTACATGCCCTTTGAGATTGAGCTGCGGATAGGCATCCACCGAAATCGTCACCGGTTGTCCCGGACGCATCCAAGCAAGCTGGGTTTCCTTGAAATTTGCCGTCACCCACACCTCCGGCGCAACAATCGACAAGATCTGCTGACCGGCAGTCACGTAATTGCCCATCTCGACATTGCGTTTGGTGATCCAACCGTCCTGCGGCGCTGTCACCACCGTCCAGGAGAGATTTAACTCTGCCTGATTGAGCCGCGACTGGGCTTGTTCCGTTTGGCCTTTTTGCTGACCCACTTGTGCATCGGCTTGACCAATCTGCTGCGGCACAGGCTCGGCTTCCATCACTTGGGCCTCGGCCAGTTTCACCTGGGCTTGCGCCTGCAGCCAAGCGGCGGTGGCGGCATCGATATCTTGCTGCGTTGTCGCCTGTTTGGGCAGGCTGCGTTGACGCTGATAATCGGCCTGTGCCTTGACCTCGGCAGCTTGCGCCGAGGCGAGCTGGGCTTGCGCTTGCTTCAGCCGGGCTGGAAAATTCTTGCGTGCGATCTCAGCGCCGTATGTCAGGGCTGCCAGCTGGCTTTTCGCCGTAGCCAGCACGCCTTGAGCATAGTCCCGGTCATTGACATATTGCCGCGGATCGATGTGGATCAGAGGCTGTCCCGTGCGGACGAATTGATTGTCGGTTACATCGAGCGAGACGACTTGGCCTGCCACCTGCGGCGCTATGCTTACGGCGCGTCCATCGGTATAGGCGTCATCCGTGGATTCGATATTGCGGGTCGAGAGCCAATAATAGCCGATGGCGCCGGCCATCAGCGCGATCACGAGGATGCCGCCAAGCAAGACCGTGGGACGGCGCCGGCTATGAGCGTCCTCATCCTTCTCCGTCTGCACAGCCGCGCCGCCGCCCTCTGCTTCTTCCGGCTCCTTCTCAACGCGTTCGCTTACAGGACCAGCATCCTGTTCAGCCTCGTTCGTCCGCCAGTCCGTCATACGTGGTCTCGCCGTTTGCTTGGCATTGCCATAAACTTTCAAGACAAGACTTGCCGGAGCACAAGAATTAATCCATTGTCACGCAAGCGAACCAATTGGTACGGTTATACAGGATGCCTACACCATGTCAATGACGACGCATCACTGCGCTGAAAAAGCGCGCCGCGTGCCTCGCGGGGAGAAACGGCGGGAGGAAATTGCGGCGGTTGCTGAACGTGTCTTTCTAAGCCGCGGGTTCACCGAAACGACGATGCAAATCATCGCGGAGGAAGCCGGCGCTTCGAAAGAAACGCTCTACCGGCACTTCGGCAGCAAGGAAGGGCTTTTTTCCGATGTCATACGAAGCCGTTCGGCGCAGATCACCGGCGGTAATGACGGTAACCTACCCGCCGAGGGCTCGCCGCGCGAGATCCTCTGTGATCTCGGATTGAGCTTGCTGCGCTTCCTCGTCAGTCCCAATTCCCTCTCGCTTTACCGTGCAATAGTCGCCGAAGTGCCGCGCGAGCCGGAACTCGGGCGGATTTTCTACTCGCAAGGCCCAGGCAGGCTTCTTGACCAATTTGCCCGTTATCTTGCCTCCGCCACACAATGCGGAAAGCTTTGCTGCCCAGAGCCTGAGCTCGCCGCCAAGCTTTTCCTTGGCTCGGTCGTCGCCAATCACCAAATCCTTAGTCTCGTCTCGCCCAATAGAGAGGCCTTCAGCGACCTAAAGATGCAAGCCCATGTCAATGAAGCGGTCAGCATGTTTCTCGCCCGCTATGGCGGCTGCTCCGCCGAGCGCGGCTGACGGCAAGGCGGCGCAATCAGGGACGTCTCTTGAACAAGCGCAACCTATCCCGCCGTTTGTCTCTAGCAAATTTTTGTTTCGACCTATATTTAAAGGAGAAACACCAGTCTTGTTTAGACCTTTCGGATCAAACCAAGTTATCGCGTCACATCTCTGATCGATTGACCGCAAATCGAGAATGGTCGGCGCGAAGCCGCGTTGGCTCCAGAGTGACAGCGAGGAGGAGTAAAGATGAACAAATTGGACCGGCCCCGCGAAATCATAGAATATTGTTTAAAACCCCTTGCCCTCAGCACCACGACGGAAGACTACAAGGAAGCCTATCGGCGGCTTGAGCATGTGATAAAAACCCTTCAATTGATGGCAGCAAAAGAAAAAAAGCCTGTCGCAATAGACTTTTCGAACATGAGAACAATCAATATCAATGAAGCCGCGCATGGTGACGACGTGTAGGATTCGGCAGCGAATGGCACCGGGAAGCTTTAACAGCCCGGGAGAAACACCACCCTTCACACTCTTGATTTCCGCTCGCCGAGCGACCGCAGGACGGGGTGATGGACGCAGGCTTCATGCTGACATACGCCAGCGAAGCAAATCTATTGAACAGATCGTGCAAAATCTAAGAGACAAGAGCGTGACACGCTTCGCTCTGATCGCACCCCGTGCGCGGCGTCAATAATACAATGCCCGCGGCCAATAACGACCCCGGGCAAAATTCCAAAAGCAAAACGCTTTACTGGCGGCAACGAGTTCTCTGATGAAATGTTAAACGCCCTATTCCTGGCAGATCAAGCCGCGCGTGACATATACCCGGCCGTCGGGACCAACCACACGAGTGACCCTGACGCAATCCTCGTCCTCACCAGCTGCCGCGTGACCAAGCTGAAATGCTGGGCCCTTGCCGAGAGGTGTGAAAGCTGTCTTTTCGCTCGACCGCTGGGCGGCACTATAAACCTTGGCTTTAGGCGTAATAGTCAAGGGGGCCGCGAACACCGCCGCGCCGAGGCACGTAATGGCGACGCCTGCCATAGCATATTTCAGGGCGTGATTTCCGAGGGAATTGCGCGACTGGATCATGTTTTCCGTTCCTTCCCGCCGGCAGGGTCAAAGCCGACAGGAGCCTTTTCGTAGAAAAGTTGCTGGCAGGATGTGCGCAGCAACACGAAGCTTAAACGCGAGCCGCGCGGAAAGGTTGCGCTGGATCAGCTAAAAATAAAAAAAGTTAAAGTCCCGCCCGGAGAATGGGGATCTCGCCAAATAGCTAAAATCGATGCCCGTCATCATGGCCTTGCCCTCAGTAGCAGGCTTGGACGGGCGCATAGCCGGCGAAATTGCCCCAGCTGTCATAAACAGGCCGGTTCTGCCAATAGCAGCCGCCATAATAAACCGGACCATACGGATAGGCCGGTGCGGCGAGGGCGCCGACCGCGAGGCCGCCAATGACGGCCGCTGCGACCGGGACGCCCAGCCATAAAATCCGCCGCCCCACCCATTTCCCCCATACCAGTATCCCGCATGCCACCGGTAAGTGCCGCGCCAGTTCTGGGCCGCCGAAGGCGTCGCAGTCACCGTGACGGCCGCTCCCAAGGTCAGGGCGGCTAAGGCGCTTAAGGCTGCCTTTTTCAACCGGATGGTCATTCTCATTCTCCTTGTTGTTGCGGATCAGGAGCCGATATGTCTTGCGGCTTCGCTCCAGCGTTCTGTTGGATCTTCATCGGCCGTCAAGCCTGAACTTCCTATGAACGAGAAAGCTTCGTTTGGTACGGTGTAAGGATCTACACCCAAGCGGAATGGGATTTGGCTCAGCACAATATTCAATTCTCCACAAAGTCCGGCGGCTACGCAGCCTCCACTCTGTCACTCGAATGGGGTCCTTCAGCCGCGGCCCGCCTCTCGGCGCTCAAATCATGGTTATCGGGGGCCCATCCACGTTTGCACGTGGTCAAAAATTTCGCGATCTCGCTCGCAGGTATCGGCCGACTCAACAAAAAGCCCTGCATTTCGGTGCAGCCGGCGTTGCGCAACACTTCGAGTTGCCTTTCGGTTTCAACGCCTTCGGCCGTCGTGCGCATGCCAAGACTCGATCCGAGCTTTGCGATGGCCCGAACGATCGCCATGCAATCCCCACTTTCGCCAAGCTCGGACACAAAAGAGCGGTCGATCTTGATTTTGTCGAAGGAAAAGGCGCGCAAATAACTCATGCCCGAATAGCCCGTGCCGAAGTCATCCATGGAGATACTGGCACCGAGCGCGCGCAATTCATGCAATGTGGCAAGATTGACCTTGCTTTCCTCCAGAAGAAGCGATTCGGTGACTTCGAGCTCAAGACGCGCTGCCGACAGTCCTGCATTCGCTAGGGCGGCGAAAACAATCTGGGGCAAATTGCCGTTCTTGAACTGAATTGGCGAAAGATTCACCGCGACCTTCAAATCGCCGGGCCAAGCCGCCGCCTCGACACAGGCTTGACGAAGCACCCATTCGCCAAGCGGCACAATCAGGCCGATCTCCTCGGCAAGCGGAATGAATTCCGCCGGCGGCACCATTCCGCGCGCCGGGCTGTGCCAGCGAAGCAGTGCCTCGAATCCGGAAATGACGCCTGTTTCAAGAGTAACGAGAGGCTGATAATAGATCTCGAATTCGTTGGTCACGAAGGCGTTGCGCAAATCAAGTTCAAGCGCGCGGCGGGCCCGCAGGCGGGCGTCCATGCCAGGTTCAAAAAAACGAAAGATGCGGCGGCCATCCTCCTTCGCCCGGTAGAGCGCCATATCGGCGTTCCTCACAAGGAGATCGGAGCTATCACCATCGTTTGGGGCCAGTGCGATGCCAGCGCTGGCGCCGATCACGATCCGTTGTCCCTCGATATCGTAAGGCTCGCTCACGAGCTTCACGATGCGGTCGGCCAAAGTGCTTGCCTCCTGCGGTTCTGAAAGCCCCAGTTGCAGCACCGCGAATTCATCGCCGCCAAAACGGGCGACAATATCGGTCTCGCGCAAGCAGATTTGCAAACGATCCGCCACCGCTTTCAAAAGCATGTCGCCGGTCGGGTGCCCCAAGGTGTCATTGACATTCTTGAACTGATCGAGATCGAGATAGTGAACCGCGAGCATTTCGTCGTGTCTGCGCAGGCGCAACAGAGCTTCGTCGAGACGCTCGTGAAACAACAATCGGTTTGGCAAGCCGGTCAGCGCGTCATGCTGCGCCATATAAGCGATATGTCGTTCGGCCTGCCGCTTCTCCGTCACGTCCATGATCGCGATAAGCTGAGCGTGGCGATCGCGAAACAGGGTAGCCCGCCAATAAGTGAGGACGTCAATCCGCGTTCCATCCGCCTTCATATGTTGCCAAAGGTGGTTCGGGCCGCCCGAATTGGCTTTGTTTCGAATCGCGCGCTGGACATTGTCCTTGTCCTCTTGCGGCAAAATATCGAGCAAGGTTAAAGCTAGGAACACATCTCGATCATAACCATAATGCGCGATCGCGGCTTCGTTCACGGCCAGGAAGGCGAGCCGTTCGGTGTCGCAGAGAAACATGGGCACAGGATTTCCTTCGAACAGAAGTCTGAAGGATTCCTCTCTGGCTTTCAGGCTGCTCACATCGGTCAGCGTCATGGCGACGAGGTCACCGATGGCTGAGACACTGACGCTGAGGTTCGTCTGGCCGCCAGACGCTCGGGGGCTGTCGATTTCAAACCGGCTGTTGCCGCCGGCAATGAAAACAGAGAAGAGTCGCGAGAGCATTTCGCGGGTTGCAAAAACGGCGCATGCTTCCGAGAGGCGGCGCCCTCGCAGCGCATCGGCGGTCCCCCGCAAGAGGCGGGCCGCGCCGTCGTTCAGGGCGGCGATCTGAAAGTCGCTTGGCGCGCCAGCCGAGTCGCGAACGACGACCAGCGCCAATAGGCCCTCGTTTGTTGCCTGGAACATGGCCTCGAAGAGGCTGAACTTCCGTTCGCGTTCTTGCAAGTAAACGAGGAAGAGAGGGGCTCCCCAGCGGTTGGCGAGGGGAAGCGCGACAAGATCGTAAAGACAGACGGAACCGTTGACGACCCCATAGGCGGCGGTTTGCACCGGCTGGCTCTCGTCCATGGCATTGCCAAGAAGGTCTTCCAGGGCGCGTGCCCGGTCGATCGAAAGCTCCGCCACCTTAAGGCGATGCGCTGGACGATCGATCCATGTCTCAAAAACCTTGCCCGCCCGCAGGATCTGGAACTGGCGAGCCCCGTCCATTTGCAACAGCGCCATATTGTCGGCCAAACCGCCCAGACCATCGAGCGCCAATTCCTCAAAAGGCGGAAGGATGTGCGAATCCCTGACCGCTGCTTGCCATCGCCAGCGCAGAGTATCGATTTCAAGCGAATGCCACGCGCCGGGACCCTTGAGCGGCGTATCCTTGCCCAGGCCATCACCGCCCGAAGAGCCGGAACCACTTGGCTTCTTCATGATCCGCTTTTTTGCCCGTGCTAACATCCCGACCTCTTCAACTGAGTTCAGAAGTGATATGTCAGAAGACTGTTGACTTTTGCTGTTTCGTAATACGCAAGTTTTATCTTGTTGGCGGAGGGCCTGTCTCCCCGCTCGCCGTCTAGAGTGGACATTCAGTCTGAAAAGGGATCCGCGAACTCAACGCCGATCTGCGTCGCTTTCCGCCACGCCACCCGGCAGTTGCGGACGGAAGCCTGGTCAAGGACGAGATCGAAGACGTCCGGAATGCCGATGGGACTTTCCACCTTAAGGCAGGCACCGCGGTCCGAAAGGTTACGGACCGTGCAATCGATCACAGCCCCACGCCCCTTGAAGGTGATATGCGCTCCCTTGAGAACGCGCTGGCGTCTGTCATTCCGGCGCCTTTGCTTTGGTTCAGGTATAGTTTGCCGCGGAGCTTCGAGAGATACCTGCTCTCCTGCGCGAGCATGCTTCAAGGAGCCGGAACCCTCCACCTGATTTTCATCGCCCTGAACACCTGCCTGCGCTGACATTTCCGGCCTCTTCAAAAGATTTCAGCCAAAATATGTCAGGGGAGCGTTGCATTTTGCTGTTTTGCAATGCGCAAGTTTTATCGGTCGTGTTGGGCTGGCACGGGCTGCCGGAAACCTCTTTCAGCAGGATTTGGTTCATTATAAGAGACCTGCCCGGAGCAAGGCACCGCCGTTAAGACGGTTAGAAACACGGCCAGCCAAGCTTTTCGTTTGACTTCCGGCGCCAAAGCCGCCATGTAATCTCATCCGCTTCATGGTGGATTTGGCGCTCCGGGCGCGTGACGGACATCCCATGTCCTCCTTCCGGGCGCCCTAAATTGCCTCTCCCGACTGCCCAGCCACGCGGGGCGTCGCCATGAAACTTCAGCCGCCCCGCCCGGATCTCGAGCCACGGCCATAAGGGCGCAAGGCCTCGTCTCAAGGGCGCCTGCCCCGCTTCAAGAAAGACTGACATTGACTGATTTTTTCCGGCTCGGCCTCGCCGCGCCGCTTCTCCATGCCCTGACAAAACAAGGTTATTTGCACCCGACGCCGATCCAGGCGCAAGCCATTCCCCCCATTCTAGCAGGCCGCGACCTCGTCGGCATCGCCCAGACCGGCACCGGCAAGACGGCGGCCTTCGCTCTGCCCATCCTTCATTATCTCGCCACACATAAGCGCGGCGCCCCGCGCAATGGCTGCCGCGTGCTGGTCTTGAGCCCAACACGCGAACTGGCGAGCCAGATCGCCGAGAGCTTCCGGTCGCTCGGGGCGGGCCTTCAGCTGACGACCGCCGTGGTCTTCGGCGGCGTGCCGCATGGCGCCCAGATCAAGGCGCTCGCCCGCGGCCTCGACATTTTGGTCGCGACCCCCGGCCGTCTCGAGGATCATCTCGATAGCCGCGCCGCACGCCTGGGCGAGACCGAAATCTTCGTCCTTGACGAGGCCGACCGCATGCTCGATCTTGGTTTCGTGAAGGCCATCCGGCGGATCGCCGGCGCTCTTCCGAAGCGCCGACAAAACCTGTTCTTCTCGGCGACAATGCCAGACGAAATCGCGGGGCTCGCGAGCGGCCTTCTCACCAATCCGTTCGAGGTTTCCGTGACCCCCGCCGCGAAAACCGCGGATCGCATCGATCACCGGGTCATGCTCATCGAGGCAAGCCGCAAACGCGATCTCCTCGTCGAGCTTTTCGCCGATGCGGACATGAGCCGGACAATCGTCTTCACGAGAACGAAACGCGGCGCCGACAAGGTCGCCAAACATCTCGATGACAATGGAATCGCGGCCTGCGCGATCCACGGCAATAAGAGCCAAAGCCAAAGAGAGCGCTCGCTTCAAGATTTTCGTGCCGGCCGCGCCCGTGCCATGGTCGCAACCGACATCGCGGCACGCGGCATCGACATCGACGGCGTCACCCATGTCGTCAATTTCGAGCTTCCCGAAGTGGCGGAGGCCTATGTTCACCGGATCGGCCGCACCGCGCGGGCCGGCGCCGGGGGCACCGCGATTTCTCTCTGCGACGGCGCCGAACAGGCCCTTTTGCGCAATATCGAAAAGCTGACCCGTCTGAAATTGCCAATGGTTGACCGGCGGGGCGCCGCACCGCAGGCGGCTCGTCCCATCGTAGCTGTCCCGCGGCCGATCACGCCAAACCGGCGCCCGGATCAGAACGGGCATGATCCGGCCGGCAAGCGGTGGGCCGGCGCAAAGGCCGAATCCGCGCCGAGATCCGAGACACGAGTCGGCGCGCCGGGAGGCCCAGCGCCTAGGGGCGCCTCTCCCAGGACAGAAAGAACAGGCCTGCCAGACTTTTTATCCCGGCAAGCTCAACGGGGAACCGCCACAAAACCCAATACGCCGGTCCGTTACGGCTCGGCGGCCACCAAGGCTGGGCCCCGCCGTCCTGTCGACACTGGCGCTCCTCGGTAACAGTCTAAAAGCCGCCTTTTATGGGCGTTGTGTTCTCGCGGACTGACAACCGTGAAGCGCCCTTGCGGCAACGGTCTCAACCTCTTTGCAAAGCGGCGGCGGCACGGCGCGCGACGGCTTCGCGCTCTTTCTGGAAGGATGCGGTTGCCGCGCGGAGGCTTTCAACGAGCTCGGAAGCGGAGTTGGCAGGCGAGCCACCCACAAAAGGCGGCTTTGGATCATATTCCATCGCGAGCTGGGCCCGTTTCGCCCGTTTCTCACCGAACAATTGGCCAACTAAGGTCAACGCAAAATCGATGCCCGACGTCACCCCGGCGCCGGTCATCCGGTTGCGATCGATCACGACCCGTTTCCTGACCGGCACCACATCAAAAAAGCTGAGTTGATAAAGCGACAGCCAATGGCAGGTCGCGTGATAGCCTGTCAGCAAGCCGGCTGCGGCGAGAATGAGCGAGCCCGTGCAAACCGAGGTCACATAGGTGGCGCCCTCCGCCTGCCGGCGCAAAAAGTCAAGAACCTCCGAATCTTCCATGAGGGCGATTTGGCCAGGGCCGCCCGGGACAAACAGAATATCGGCTTTGGGGCAGTTTTCGAAATTTGCTGTCGGCGTGAGCCGCAGGCCGCCCGAATCCATGACCGGTTCACCCTTTTTCGAGACGAGATGCAAAGACAGTTCCTCGAACTGGACCAGCACCTCGTAAGGCCCGGTCAAATCGAGCTGGGTCATGCGCGGATAGAGCAGCATCACGACATGCATCGAGGCCTCCGTTCAGGCTGGACGAACGGTTTCAACTCTTCGCTTCGGGTAAATTCAGCCTTATGTGCAACTCGCGCAATTGCTTCGGCGTCACCGCCGAGGGCGCGCCCATGAGAAGATCCTCGGCGCGCTGGTTCATCGGGAACAGCACGATCTCGCGCAAATTCTCCTCGCCGGCGAGCAGCATGACGATGCGATCGACGCCGGGCGCGATCCCGCCATGCGGCGGCGCCCCATATTGGAGGGCGCGGTACATGCCGCCGAATTTCTCCAAAAGCACATCCTCGCCATAGCCCGCGAGCGCGAAGGCTTTTTTCATGATGTCCGGGCGGTGGTTGCGGATCGCGCCGGACGACAGTTCGACGCCATTGCAGACGATGTCATATTGAAACGCCTTAATGCCCAAAATCGTCTTCTCATCGGACGGATCGAGCGCGATGAACGCCGCGTGATCGAAGTTCGGCATCGAAAACGGATTGTGCGAAAAGTCGATTTTCTTGTCGTCCTCGTTCCATTCATACATCGGGAAATCGACGATCCAGCAGAATTCAAAGACATCCGCCTTCGTGGCACGCAGCTCATTGCCGATCTTGAGCCGCGCCGCTCCGGCGAGTTTCGCGGCCTTGTCTTCCTGGTCGCAAGCAAAAAACACGGCGTCGCCGGAGGAAATCTTCGCCTTTTCCGCGATGATTTTTTGCAAGTCCTCCGGCAAGAATTTGGCGATCGGGCCCTTCCCTGTCAGCGCGCCGCCCGTCCCTTCGAAGATCACATAGCCAAGTCCCGCCGCGCCCTCGCCCTTGGCCCAATCATTGAGCTTGTCGAAGAAGGAGCGCGGCTGGGAGGCGGCGCCCGGCGCCGGTATGGCGCGAACGACACCGCCCGCCTTGATGACATTCTTGAAGGCGTTGAAACTCACGTCATCGCGGGAAAATTCCTGCGTCACATCGGCGATGACGAGCGGATTGCGAAGATCGGGTTTGTCGGATCCATATTTGAGCATGGCCTCGGCATAGGGGATCATCGGGAATTTCTGGGTGACCGGTCGGCCGCCGCCAAATTCCTCGAAGAGCCCGCGCAGCACCGGCTCGACCGCCGCGAAGACGTCCTCCTGGGTGACGAAGCTCATCTCGATATCGAGCTGATAGAATTCGCCGGGGCTGCGGTCGGCTCTGGCATCCTCGTCGCGAAAACAAGGCGCGATCTGGAAATAGCGGTCGAAACCCGCCACCATGATGAGCTGCTTGAACTGCTGCGGCGCCTGCGGCAGGGCATAGAATTTGCCGGGGTGCAGGCGGGACGGCACCAGGAAATCGCGCGCCCCCTCCGGACTGGAAGCCGTGAGGATCGGCGTCTGGAACTCGAAAAAGCCTTGGCGCTTCATCCGGGCCCGGAGCGAATCGATGATTTCCCCCCGCAACATGATATTATGATGGAGTTTTTCCCGGCGCAGATCGAGGAACCGGTAGCGCAACCGCATGTCTTCGGGATAGGTTTGGTCGCCGAAAACCGGCAGCGGCAATTCGGCGGCGGGTCCCAAAACCTCGATCCCGGTCCCATAGACCTCGACGAGGCCGGTCGGCATATCGGGATTTTCGGTGCCTGCGGGGCGGCGCCGGACTTCCCCGTCGATCCGGACCACCCATTCCGAGCGAAGCTTCTCGGCTTGCCCGAAAGCCGGCGAATCCGGATCCACCACGCATTGGGTTATGCCATAATGATCGCGAAGATCGATAAAAAGGACGCCGCCATGATCGCGGATACGATGACACCAGCCAGAAAGACGGATCGTTGCGCCGGCGTCGCTTTCGCGCAGGGCGCCACAGCTATGGGAACGGTAGCGGTGCATAACCAAAGTCACAAGCAAGAGGAAAAGGCGCGGCCTTGCGCTTCGCGCCCAGCGGGCGGACAACCGCATGGGCGGCCCCATCTGTCAAGCCGGAGCAGATGGGCCGCTCGGATGCAGACTATAGAAGTCAATCGACCTTTGCATTAATGAACAACGATGACCCTGATCTCCACGACAAAAGACTTGACTGCCGTCTGCCGCCGCCTCGCCGCCCACCCTTTCGTCACCGTCGATACGGAATTTTTACGGGAAACGACCTTTTGGCCGCGCCTTTGCGTTGTGCAGCTTGCGTCGGAAGAAGAAGCCGTCGCGATCGACGCTATGGCCGAGGGGCTCGATCTCGCACCTTTTTTCGAACTGATGGCCGACAGCCGGCTGATGAAGGTTTTTCACGCGGCGCGCCAGGATCTCGAAATTATTTGGAATCTGGCCAAACTGATTCCCGCGCCCCTCTTCGATACCCAGGTCGCCGCGATGGTCTGCGGCTTTGGTGACCAGATCTCTTATGGCGATCTTGTCAAGACCGTCACAAAAGTCACGCTCGACAAATCCTCCCGCTTCACAGACTGGTCGCGGCGCCCGCTTTTGCCGGCCCAAGCCGAATATGCGATCGCTGATGTCACCTATTTGCGGGACATTTATCGATTTCTACGCGACAAGCTAGATGAAACCGGCCGGATCCGCTGGCTCGATGACGAAATGGCGATCTTGACGTCGCCAGCCATCTACGAACAGCATCCAGAGAATGCCTGGGAACGGTTCCGCAACCGGATCCGCAAGCCGCGCGATCTCGCGGTGCTCATGGAGGTCGCCGCGTGGCGCGAGGCCGAAGCCCAGACGCGGGACGTACCCCGTTCGCGGGTTTTGAAGGACGACATCATGATCGAACTCGTGCTCGCGGCGCCGAAAACACCCGAGGCCTTGGGCAATCTGCGAGCCTTTCCGCGAGGGATGGAACGCTCGCGCGCGGGCGGCGAAATTCTGGCGGCGATCGAACGGGGCCTCGCGCGCGACCCCAAGACCCTCCCCAAGCTCGACCGCGACCGGCGCAATGGCTGCAACGGCGCGACGGTGGAACTTTTGCGCGTGCTGCTGCGGCATGTCAGCGAGAGCCACGGGGTCGCCGCGAAGATGATCGCCTCAGTCGAGGATCTCGAAGCGATCGCCGCCGACGATCATGCCAATGTCCCGGCTCTCACTGGCTGGCGGCGCGACCTCTTCGGCGCCCAGGCGCTCGAACTGAAGCACGGGCGGCTCGCCTTGACGGTCGAACAGGGCAAGGTCGTGCCTCTCGAATGGCGGGATGAAGCGCCGCCCGAGGATGGTGCTTCATGATGGCGTGGTAATTTCCTGCCCTCCGTCCCGCTTCGCGGCTCAAAAACATAACTCAGGGCATTTGCATCGCGTGCCAATAGAAGTGGTCCGCGATCGCCTGCCAGAGATTCCCGGGAGGATTCGAATGACACTGTTGGACGACTTTTGAAATTGAAACGTCAAAATCCTTGGCGGCGATGTCGTGGAACTCCTTCATCTGAGATTTGTTGAGACCGACCAAATAGTAAACGACACGCGATTGCGCGGATTTTGGAACTTTAAGAAAATCTTCACAAGTCCAATCGCCTGCATCCTTGGCTTCAACCGGCCCAGCCGCGAAAAAGACGGCCAAAGCGGACGCGCCAAGAACGGACAAAATCAAGGGCGCTTTCTTCAACATCTCATTCCTCCCCTTTCCATGCATCAAAATGCAGCCACTGACGGGCAACAATCTATATAAGTCGTCAGAGCCTTGGATCAAGCTGGCGGATGAGATCCAGCGCCTTTCGCTCTTGGGACGAAGCAGGATGGGATCGCTTCATATCGCCACGGGCTTCCAGGCATCGCCAAGGGCCGAGGAGGTAAGATCAAACAAGCCGCCGGTCGGTGCATGGTGCGATGGCCGTGGCGGACCCAAGTTTCATAGGCCTCGCCGCTTGAGGATGGTCTTTTTGGTCCAAGGACAATCGTACCAAAATGTTTCACGTGAAACATTTTGGTACGATCTCCGGCGGAAAATTTGCCGAAAAAAGCGCGCCTGATATTGTCCTGTCCGAAGCTGTATAGCGAAAACGTGATCTTGGAGCATCTACCGGGCAAGGGAATTCGCCTTTATTTTTGCCAACATTTTCGGCTTCAAAGGAACATCCTGTCTTCAGGCGAACATGGAGATAATCATGAGAACCGTCCAAACTTCGCTCTTGGCCGGCGCCGCATTGATCGTCTTTGCTGGCGTCGCGCAGTCACAAAGCCCCGGCACCCATGTCCTAACAATCCACCTCCCTGGCGGTGGCACGGAACAGATTCGCTATAGCGGCGACGTTCCCCCAGAGATTTTCCTCAGGCCGGATGCGGCACTTGCAGATTCGCCATCCCTATTCCCTGCCTTCGGTCCGGAAACGTCCTTCGAAGCGCTCGATCAAATTTCGCGGGAAATGGACCAGCGCGCCGCCCGCTTGCTGGAACAGGCGGAGGCCATGACAAAACAGCTCCCGGCCAATGACCGACTGAATAAGGAATTGATTGAGGCCCAGTCCGGAAGACTGCCAGAAGGAGGGCACAGCTATACGTTTGTCTCGACAATGTCGGCTGATGGAATCTGCGGCCGCAGCGTGGAGATCACTTCTTCGGCAACTGGCGGCCAGCCCCATGTTGTCACACAGAACTTTGGCCATTGTGGTAGCGGTCCAAAATCAGGGAGCATATCCGTGCCAACGAAGCCTAGGCACCGGCCCGATACGATTATGGCCAGTGCTCAAGGCGGCCAGCTGGCGGAAGCCGCTGGCTCTGACATGGTGCAACACGCCGCCTGGCGGCAATAAGCGGCAAGGGCGCCGGATCAAAATTGCCTTTGGAATCTGATCCAAGCCATCCGGTTGCCCGCACCTTGCGGCGTCCCTTGGACCATGATGGATTCAAGTCGGGTCGGCCATGGGCCTTTTGCCGAGGCCGCTTTCTCATTCCATTAGAAAGCGGCCTAGCCCGCGATGGTGATCACCGGTTCGCGCCCAATCAGGCGCCCAAGCTGATTCAAACGATTCTGCAGCCGCTCGCTCGCCAGATCCGCGAGGCTTCGCGGCATGGTCAAGATCAGTTTGGTCTTCACACAGGCAATGGGAGTCAAGGGCAGGACACCGGACATGGCACCTGAAAGAACCAGGGCGGTTCGCGTCGCGGCGGCAAAAATCCGCGCTTTTTCAAGCAACCGCGCGGAAACGAGGGCGCGGAACTGCGGACTGACATCGGCATCGGGCCCAAGGTAGCGATACGAGGCCGCGAGGGCGAGGAAAGCCCGGCCAGGATGATCGACGCCGAGGAAGGCGGCGTTCTCGACGATGTTCACGCTCTCCTCATGGCGGTGGTCCGGATGCGCCCGCCAATGGATATCGGCGAGCAGGCAAGCCGCGTGGCGAAGCCGGCGTTCTTCATGAGTTTCCTCGTCATGCAAGGACTTCATAAAGCCGTCGGTCCAAACGTGGAGTTCCTCGGCATGGCCGGGCGCGCGGGAGAAAAGCCCGTTGAATTGCGCGGCGGCGATGAGCAAGGGATCTTGCTTCCGCTGAGCCGGGTCGAGCATTTCGTAGAGAAGCCCTTCCCGCACTCCGGTTACAGAAAACATGATTTCCCGGGGCCGCGCCCGGCGAATAATCTCATCGAGCACGACGGCCCCATAGGCAAGCAGCGGCCGGCGCGCGGCGCTGACGGCATCGATCGAAATCAGCGTCTCGGCGTTCGCCCGTTCAACGAGACCCGCGAAATCAGCGGCGTCGCGAGCGGGGATGACATAGCCATGGGTCACCTTCAGAGGATAATTGCGCTGGCTCATGTGCAGCCGGGCGAGGGCCCGGAAAGTGCCACCTACCGCGTAAAATGTGCGTCCATCAAGCCGCTTCGCGATGCCCGACCCTGACAGTGTCTCGCGAACAATCTTGAGTGCGGCGCGCGGCGACTGCTGAGAGGCGTCCATCAAGGTGAGGCCGCCAAGCGGAAGGCTCATGCCCTTGCCCGCGTGGTTGCCTTTCACGTCAATCAATTCGAGTGAGCCGCCGCCAAGATCGCCGACGACGCCATCCGGTTTCATGATCCCGGAGATGACCCCATAGGCCGAGAACTCCGCCTCCCGGCCACCGGATAAGAGCATGGCCGGAGCCCCGATCGCCGCCGATGCGGCGGCCAGAAATTCGGCTCCGTTCGAAGCGTCGCGGGCGGCGGCGGTGGCGAGAACATGCAATCCCTTAACGCCCATGATCTCGCACAAGACCCGGAATCGGCGCAGGGCGGCGAGCGCCTTCTCGACGCCGGCCTTCGGAAGCTGGCCAGTGGTCGCCACACCCTTGCCCAGCGCGCAAAGCGATTTCTCGTTGAAAATCGGGCGGGGTGAACGGCCTAGACATTCATAGACGACGAGGCGGACCGAGTTCGATCCCACGTCGACAATCGCGACGGGCGCCTCGGCATCGGTTGTCAAAGCAACCTTTGGGCTCTTCTCCAGCATCGGTCTCTTAACGGGCTTCAAAACGCTCAAGAAGGATTTTTGGGCTCGATTGCTTGAGGGACTTTCCACGGCCGGACAGGCTGGGGTTGGTCATGAAGTAGCTATGGGCATTGAACGGCTCTTCATTCTCAGACGCCTTTATGCGCGCGCTCGAACCATCCGGCAAAACCCGGTAGCTCTGCTGATTGTCGAGCAGATTGGCCACCATGATCTGACCGAGGACCTGCTCATGCACGGTCGGATTGAGAATAGGCAGCATGACTTCCACCCGCCGGTCGAGATTGCGCGGCATGAGATCAGCCGAGGAAATATAGACATGCGCCTTAGGGTGCGGCAGATCATGACCGCCGCCGAAGCAATACACCCTGGCATGTTCGAGAAACCGGCCGACGATCGATTTGACCCTGATGTTTTCAGAGAGACCCTCGACGCCGGGCCTCAGGCAGCAGATCCCGCGCACGATAAGATCGATGTCGACCCCCGCGTTGCTTGCTCGATAGAAAGCATCAATGATCTCGGGATCGACCAGGGCATTGCATTTGGCCCAAATCGCGCCAGGCTTGCCTGCTTTGACGTAACCGATCTCCTCGTCAATATGATCGAGGAGCCGCCGTTTGAGCGAGATTGGCGATACCGCCATGCGTTCGAGCCCATCCGGCTCGGCATAGCCGGTGATGAAATTGAAGATTCGCGAGACATCGCGCCCGATGACCGGGTCGGCCGTGAAAAAGGAAATGTCGGTATAAATCTTGGCCGTCACCGGATGATAATTGCCGGTGCCGACATGACAATAGGTCACGAGCGAGCCCGCTTCGCGGCGCACAACCATCGATAATTTGGCGTGCGTTTTCAATTCGATGAAGCCAAACACCACTTGCGCGCCGGCGCGTTCGAGATCGCGTGCCGAGCGGATGTTGGCGGCCTCGTCGAAACGCGCCTTGAGTTCAACGAGTGCGGTCACCGATTTGCCTGCCTCCGCCGCATCGATGAGGGCCCGCACGATAGGACTGTCGGAGGAGGTGCGGTAAAGCGTTTGCTTGATGGCGACAACATTGGGATCGGCCGCCGCCTGGTTCAAGAATTGGACAACGACATCGAAGGATTCGTAGGGATGGTGAACAACGAGATCCTTTTGTTTGATCGCCAGAAAGCAATCGCCGCCATTGTCGCGGACACGCTCGGGAAAACGCGGATTGTAAGTCTTGAACTTGAGGTCTTGCCGGTCGAGGCTGACGAGTTCGGAAAGGTCGTTCAAGGCGAGCATCCCATCCAGGACAAATATTTCCTCGCCGATAACATCCAATTCCTCGGCCACGAAGGCACGCAGCTCCTCGGGCATGAGGCTGTCGAATTCAACCCGGATCACTGAACCCCGGCGGCGGCGCTTCAGCGCGCTCTCGAAGAGACGCACCAGATCCTCGGCCTCCTCCTCGACTTCGAGGTCGCTGTCGCGGACGATCCGGAAGAGCCCATGGCCCCGCACCTGATAACCGGGAAACAGGCTTTGCGTGAACATGCCGATCACGGTTTCGAGAGCAACGAAGCGCTGGCCTTTCTCGCAAAACTCATCGGGCAGACGGATGAACCGCTCGATCTTGGCCGGCATGCGAATCAAGGCTTTCCGGTTCTTATGGTCATTTGACCCGTGCAATTCGAGAGCAATCGTAAAGCCGAAATTGGGAATGAACGGAAACGGATGCGCGGGATCAATGGCTAGCGGCGTCAGAACCGGAAAAATATGAGTGAGGAAATGCTGCCGCAGCCATTCCATTTCGGCCTTGCCGAGATCCGGCGGGTCGAGGATGGTGATTCCAGCCCCCTGCAGCTCCCTGCGCAATTCGCGCCAGCGCCGCTGCTGCTCCGCGGCCAAAAGGCTGACACGCTCGCGAAGCTTGGCGAGCTGCTCGGGCGGCGAAAGCCCGTCTTCGGAAGGTGTCGCTATTCCGGCGCGCACTTGGCCGCGAAGCCCGGCGACCCGCACCATGAAGAATTCATCGAGATTGTCGGCGGAAATTGACAAAAAACGCAGTTGTTCGAGGAGCGGGTGGTTGTGATTCGATGCTTCCAACAGGACCCGCCGGTTGAATTCAAGCCAAGACAATTCGCGATTGATAAAGCGGTGCGGCGATTGTGCAATCGCCGCGTTTGTCGCGGCAATGCCGTCGGGCTCGTCCATGATGGTGATCGACGCCGCCTCGCTCCCCGCGGCACCCTCTTCGACTTGTCCGGAAAATTCCACGCTTGTCTCGATGCGCTCCGCTTTGAAGACGGTTCCCGCGCTCGCTCGTCTCGCGGCGACGGGACTGCTTTTCGCACCACGCCCCGGCGGTGCCGTGCGTTTTCCCGCGGTCAGCTTCTGTCCTTCCACCTGCGAACTCAAGACTGCCTCCTCGACCGGATGAGTGTTGGAATTTCGTCATATTTGATGACGGGAGCGTGACTGAACGGCACCTTCACCGTTTGGTGCGCTCGCCGCTCATGCGCACGCGAAAGGCCTGCATCCCCGTCAGGCCAATATCGTCTCACGCGGGCCATTCATTGTTTTCTATCTCGCAGCCTACCACATTCACCCAGAGAAGGCGTCCCCCTCAAAAGGGAATTCCTTGAACGATAAGAGAACACATTTAAAATCAATTGGCTGGTGCCTGTCCGGTTCAAAAGCCCCGCGCAAGTTCTTGGGGATAAGCTCGAGGGGGTACGGCGGGCATCGCGTGACGGAGGCGGCTTTCAGATGCGGATCGGCGTGCCAAAGGAAATCAAGGAAGGGGAATATCGCGTCGGTTTGACCCCCGAAGCGGTCCGCGAATTCGTTGCCGCGGGGCATGAGCTTTTCGTGGAGACGGGTGCAGGCGCTGGGATCCATGCGACGGATCAAGCCTATCTTTCAGCCGGCGCCACGCTCGCAAGCACCGCCGCGGAAATTTTTGCCAAATCCGACATGATCATCAAGGTGAAGGAGCCGCAGGAGAGCGAATGGTTGAGGCTGCGCGAAGGGCAAATCCTGTTCACTTTCTTGCATCTCGCGGCCGATCCCGCCCAAGCAAAAGGATTGCTCGCCTCCGGCTGCACCGCCATTGCCTATGAAACCGTCACCGGGCCGGACGGTCAAGGGCTGCCGCTCCTCGCGCCGATGAGCGAAGTGGCCGGGCGGCTTTCGATCGAGGCGGCAGGCTTTGCTCTTCAACGCCAGAACGGCGGCAGCGGCATTCTGCTTGGCGGTGTTCCCGGAGTCCCGCCGGCGCGGGTCGCGGTGCTCGGCGGCGGCGTCGCCGGGACCCAAGCCGCGCGGATGGCGGCTGGCCTTGGCGCCGATGTGACGATCCTCGATCGTTCGCTCCCGCGCCTGCGCCAGCTCGACGAGTTGTTTCAGGGGCGGGCCAAGACACGCTTCGCCTCGGCGGCGGCGATCGAGGATGCGGTGTCTGGCGCCGACGCCGTGATCGGCGCCGTACTGATCCCCGGCGCGGCCACCCCGAAACTTGTCACCAAGCCAATGGTGGGCGGCATGAAGGAAGGGGCAGTTCTGGTCGATATCGCGATCGACCAGGGCGGCTGTTTCGAAGGCTCATGCCCAACGACTCATGCCCATCCGATATTCCTTAAGGATGGTGCCGTGTATTATTGCGTCGCGAATATTCCCGGCGCCGTGCCCTTCACATCGACCCATGCGCTGAACAATGCGACACTTCCCTACGGCCTTGCCCTTGCCGCCGGCGGCTGCGCCGCGATCGCGAGCTATCCCGGTCTGCGCGGCGGGCTCAATGTGCATCGCGGCCATGTGACCCATCCGGCCATCGCCGAAAGTCTGGGGTTTGCCTTGAGGCCAGCTGAAGTGGCGCTTGCCGCGTGACCGGCGTAGCCGCAAGGCCGCGAGACGTTAATCTCCTACGGCATCGGCGGGACGGTTTTGGCGTAATTCAAATCCCAGGTCTTGTTGCGGAGAGGATCAAGAGGGGTGCCTTGCGAGGCGTCGAAGGCCTTTGGATGCGCGGCCTGCCTGTCATTTTGCGGTGGCGGGGCTGGCGTTCCTGATCCTGCCGGTGGATTGGACGAATCACCAGCGCCTGGCTGGAAGCCGACGGGCATCGCGCGCATCGTCCGCTCCGCTCCGTCGGGCGCAGGCGAAGAGCCATCACTTGGCGCATCCGCCGCATCCTCTTGGCCGATGGGTCCGTCGAGGGTTGCGGCAGAGGGTGAGGAAACGCCGCCGACGGAAATCCCTAGTTCATCGAGTCCCGGCCCCAGGGTGAAGGCACTGATATCCGCCGCTGGTTTGACCTTGGCGGGCTTGGTGTCCGCCGCCCGCAACACTCCCGCGATCGCCGAAGTTGCCTGCGCATAGGAAAGCGAGGGGGGCGGCGTGGGCAAGGCGCTCTTGGCGGGATCGAGCGAGGCTGGCAGCGATCCATAGATGGACGCGGGCACGCCGCGCTCGCTTTTCCGGTCGCCGCCCGGCGAGGGCGCCGAAGGCCCGGGTGGCGGTGTCCCCCCGGGCATGGTTGCAGGGGCGTTGGGCGCGGGCGGCGGCACGGCTGGTGCCTCGGCGGGCTCCACGGTCTTCTCCGCATCCGGCGCCGGTTGCTCCTGCTTGTCCTTCATATCCTTCTCGATCTGGCGCCACCGCTGGACATTGCGGTTATGCTGATCGAGCGTTTCAGAAAAAACATGGCCGCCTGTGCCATCGGCGACAAAATAAAGATCCTGGGTGCGGGATGGATTGGCCACCGCCTCAAGCGCCGCCCGCCCCGGATTGGCGATCGGCCCGGGCGGCAAGCCGTCGATCACATAAGTATTATAAGGAGTGGGCTTGTCGAGCTCGGAGCGGCTGAGCCCCCGGCCAAGTGAGCCCTTGCCCCCGGCGAGACCATAAACAGTTGTGGGGTCGGACTGAAGCCGCATCCCTTTTCTCAGACGGTTCAGGAAAACGCTCGCAACCCGCGGTCTTTCGTCCGCCTTGCCGGTTTCCTTTTCGACAATCGACGCCAGAGTGATGAGCTCATAGGGGGATCGCAGGGGAAGACCGCTCGCCCTATGTGACCAAATTTGATCGACGGCGCGCTTTTGATCGTCCTGCATTTTCTTGATCAGGTCCGCCCGCACCGCGCCGCGCACGACCTTGTAGGTTTCCGGAAGCAGACTGCCTTCCTTCGGCAACTCCACGACATCGCCAAGGAGAATGTCGCTTTCGCGGAGCCGTTCGACGATCTGCTCGCTTGTCAAACCCTCGGGTATCGTAATGGCGTGCAGCACCTGCTTGCCGCTGACCAGCGTGTCGATCACGTCGCGAAGACTGGCATTCTGTTTGAAAAGATATTCGCCAGCCTTGACCTTTGAGCGGTTGCCTTCCAGCAAAAGCGCCGTATTGAGAAGGAATGGACTGTCGATGACCCCTTCATGGTCGAGTTGGCCGATGATATCGGCAACCTCGGTTCCCGGCGCGATGTAGAGAATCTTGGTTGCGGTGAGCGGACCCGGCGCGCGCAGCCGCTGCTGGCTCCAGACGAGCCCGAACATGGTGGCGAGCGCCGCGACCAGCAAAAAAGAGAGAAACCCGCTGAACGCCGAAAGGGTGGGCCGCCTGCGGCGTGGCGGGATTGGCGGCGGCGGGGCGGCATCTGGTTGCAAGGCCTCGCTGGGGCTTCGCGGTGTTACTCTTTGGGCCGAAAAGCGCCGATCCTTATAGCTGCCGCCGCGAAGAGCCTGATCCGCTCCCTGCGCATCGTTTCCATTCGGCTTTTCAGGCATGTTCGGAGTTTGAGGCGTCTCACCCATCGCTTCAGCTCACGATGTTGCCATGGAAGCCGTTTCGCCAGCAAAGGCTGTCTGACGCGGTATGTTCAGTCTCATGGCTGCCATGTACAGGTTTACCCTATCGCATTGTTCTACGCGCAAGGACCGCGCCACATTGCGAAACGCCATGAACCATGATCGCTTCATGATGAACCGTCCATGGTCTCGCCCTCTTGGTTTGACGCCTGATCCTATCGAAAAAGTCTGCACCTTTAGCGCAGCGATCCGGCGCACACCCACAAATTGGCGAACATCCCCTATCCGGCCTGGAAAATATGGCGAAATCGGGTTCACCCCCTGGAATCACCCGCATGGCAGCCAAGCGGGCCGCGGCATGAACCCGCGGATCACTCCGGGTGTTTGAAAATCACGCAGGCATTGGTGCCGCCAAATCCGAAGGAATTCGACATGGCGAACTCGACCTCGCGGCGGCGCGCATTGTGCGGCACGAGATCGATGGCGGTTGCGACCGACGGGTGATCGAGATTCAGCGTTGGCGGAACAATTTGATCCCGGATCGCCAAAATCGAAAAAATCGCCTCGACGGCGCCAGCAGCGCCAAGAAGATGACCGATCGCCGATTTTGTCGAGGACATGGAAAGCTTCTGTCCGTCGTTGCCAATGATCCTCTCGACGGCCCGGATCTCGATTTCGTCGCCGAGTGGCGTCGAGGTTCCATGCGCGTTGATATAATCAATATCGCCGGGTGAAATTCCGGCCCGCTTGATCGCCGCGGCCATCGCCCGATAGGCCCCATCGCCGGTCTCTTCCGGCGCCGTGATGTGGAAAGCATCGCCCGACATGCCATAGCCGATGAGCTCGGCATAAATCCTAGCGCCGCGCGCCTTGGCGTGTTCGTAGGACTCAAGAACGACACAGCCGGCCCCCTCGCCCATGACGAAACCGTCACGCTCCTTGTCATAAGGGCGCGACGCCAGCTTCGGCCGATCGTTGAAACTGGTGGAGAGGGCCCGGCACGCCGCAAATCCGGCGATGCCGATGCGGTTGATCGCCGATTCGGCCCCCCCCGCCACCATGACTTCGGCATCTTCCATGGCGATCAGGCGCGCCGCGTCGCCGATCGCGTGGGTTCCAGACGAGCAGGCGGTCACGACCGCATGGTTCGGCCCCTTGAGACGATGCTGAATGGAAACATAGCCTCCGGCAAGATTGATGAGACGGCCCGGAATGAAGAAAGGCGAAACGCGGCGGGGCCCCTTCTCCTTCAAAACAATCGCGGTCTCGGCGATGCCACCGAGGCCACCGATCCCGGAGCCGATCAGAACACCGGTTTGGATCTCTTCTTCATAGGTGGAGGGTTTCCAGCCGGCATCCGCAAGCGCCTGGGTCGCCGCCGCCACCGCATAGAGAATAAAGTCGTCGATTTTTCGCTGCTCTTTCGGCTCCATCCATTGGTCGGGATCAAAGCTCCCGGCGTCGCCGCCGCGCGGGACCGGCATGGCGATCTTGCAAGGAAGATCCGACACATCGAAGCTTTCGATCCGGCGAGCGCCGCTTTGGCTCGTCAGCAGGCGGCTCCAGCTTGCCTCGATGCCGCAACCGAGCGGCGAGATCATGCCGAGACCCGTGACGACCACCCTGCGCATCAAACGACCTTGCGGCTCTTCTTGTCGGTGTTGCCAAGCGCCTCGCGGCGCGCATTGAATAGCGGCACAGTTGGTTCCAAATATGCCCGATTGGTGTCCGGCGGCGCCTGACTTTAAAAAAAATCAGGCGGCGGAAGCCTTTTCCAGAAATTTGATCGCGTCCCCGACGGTCACGATCGTTTCGGCGGCGTCATCTGGGATCTCGACCCCGAATTCCTCCTCGAAAGCCATCACGAGCTCGACCGTGTCGAGAGAATCAGCGCCAAGATCATCCATGAAATTGGCGCCATCGACAACTTTGTCGGCATCGACGCCGAGGTGCTCGACCACAATTTTTTTCACGCGCTCGGCGACATCACTCATGGTTGTTTGATCCTCGTCCTCTAATCTGCTCATCGTTCGCCATAGGCGGGTGTCAGTGCGATGCGGGTCTCCACAGCTTGCCGTGCCGCTCGCTTGAGCCGGTTGGTAACATACTTCAATCCGGTTGGCGAGTGCCTGCGCGCGACCTGCGAACAGCTCCCTATCCTCTTTAAATCATTGCCATTCCGCCATTAACATGAAGGGTCTGGCCCGTGACATAGGCGGCTTGCGGACTGGCAAGATAGACAACCGCCGCGGCGACTTCGGCGCCGGTTCCGAGCCGCCCCATCGGAACCTTGACGAGGATTGCCTCTTTCTGTTTCGCGTTTAAGGCATTCGTCATCGGGCTCTCGATGAAACCGGGCGCGATGCAATTGACGGTCACATCACGGCTCGCCACCTCGGCCGCGAGACTCTTATACATACCGATCATTCCCGACTTCGCCGCCGCATAATTGCCCTGACCGGCATTCCCGGTCACGCCGACGATCGAGCTGATCCCGATGATCCGCCCGTGTCGCTTGCGAAGCATCCCCTTAAGGCAGGCGCGGGAGAGGCGAAAGGCGGCGGTCAGATTGACGCTTAGAACGGTGTCCCATTCCTCGTCCTTCATGCGCATGAAGAGATTGTCCCTCGTCACGCCGGCATTGTTGACGAGGATATCGACGCCTCCCATCGCGGCCTCCGCGGCGGGAATAAGCGCCTCCACAGCGGCCTTATGGGCGAGATCGCAGGGGAAAACATGGACAGCCGTTTTGAGTTCGGCGGCAAGCGCGGCAAGCGCCTCATGGCGGGTGCCAGAAAGCCCGACGACGGCGCCTTGGCCATGCAAGGCCCGCGCGATCGCCTGCCCGAGGCCGCCGCTCGCGCCCGTGACAAGGGCTGTTTTGCCGGAAAGATCAAACATGAGGATGGGACTCCGGAGAATGGCCGCCAGGGCTTATGCGAGGGACCGGTACATATCGATGTCGGCCGGAATGCCAATGGACACGCCTTGCGCCATGCTCGCGATCCTTTTGACCAATCCTGACAAGACTTTTCCGGCGCCGCATTCGACAAACAAGGTAATCCCCTTTCCGGCCATGAAGGCCACGCTTTCGCGCCAGCGCACCATGCCGGTGACTTGGGCGACAAGAAGCTTGCGGATCTCATCCGGTTCGCTGACGGGTGCCGCGAGGACATTCGAGACCAAGGGCACGCAGGGGGGCTTGATGATGGCCGGGCCAAGCGCCGCCGCCATCGCCTCCCCGGCAGGTTGCATCAGGGCGCAATGAAAGGGCGCCGACACGGGCAAAAGGACCGAACGGCGGGCCCCTTGCCTCTTGGCGATCTCGATCGCACGATACACCGCGGCGCTGGTTCCAGACACGACGATCTGACCGCCGCCATTGTCATTGGCAACCTCGCAAACCGCGCCGCCGCCCTCCTCCCCAGCCGCCTGCTTGGCAATGGCGAGAGCAGCGTCATATTCGAGTCCGAGCAACGCCGCCATCGCGCCGGCGCCGACAGGCACTGCTTCCTGCATGGCGAGACCGCGCACGCGAAGCAATTTCGCGGCCTCGCCGATGCTCAACGAGCCTGCCGCCGCAAGCGCCGAATATTCGCCAAGCGAATGACCCGCGACAAAGCTTGCGTCCCTGGCGAGATCAAGTCCCGCCTCGGCTTCGAGTACACGGATGACAGCAAGACTAGCCGCAAGCAGGGCCGGCTGCGCATTCGAGGTCAAGGTCAGCGCCTCCTGCGGGCCCTCGAACATCAACAAGGACAATTTCTGTCCAAGTGCGTCGTCGACCTCGGCCAGAACCAGGCGGGCCTCAGGAAATGTTTCCGCCAAGGCCCTGCCCATGCCGACGGCTTGAGAGCCCTGTCCGGGAAAAACAAAAGCCTTGGACATTCCATCCCATTTGAAAGTGCAGCGTTTCTTTGCGAGCGCTGCGAGTGGCACTGCAAATCGCACAAGTCAAGGGGCGACCAGGAAATTCTCACGGCGAAGGGGGCTCATCAGAGCGATCGCTGTTTGACCCCCGCGCGGGGGTGCAGCAAAAATACAACAGACCGCAAAATTGCATCGCCATAGCGCGATTAGTCTTTCGCTGTGGCCCCTGTGGACTTGTCCAGTTTTGGCCCGGTGATAAGAGTCTAGACGAATAAGAACGGCTGACAGTGAAACGACAGAGGGAGCGATTCCATGAAGCGGAAGTTCATACGGTGTGTTGCCGGCGCGGCTGGCGTCCTCATGGCTGGCACACCAGCCTTTGCGGCAGACCTAACGCCGGTGCCACCGCCACCGCCGGTCTTTACATGGACAGGCTTTGAGCTTGGCGCGCAAGTCGGCGGTGGTGTCGGTCAGACCTCGCTCAACCTCTTCGATGTCTTTGACTTCTCCGACACCTACAACGACGCCGGGGTCTTCGGCGGCCTTCACGTCGGCTTCAATTATCAGTTGATGGGTCCGCTCGTCATCGGCGTGCAGGGCGAATATAATTTTGCCGGCATCACGGGCAACGCCTCGGCCTTCCCGCTGAATTATTTGTCGACATCGATCCGTCAGTTCGGATCAGCGGACGCGCGCATCGGCTATGCCTTTGATCACTTGCTCGTCTATGCGATTGGCGGCTTTGCTTATGGCGACATCCGCAACACCATCAATTTTCAGGGCGCGGCTTCCGCAACCGGTCTCGTGGGTTTCCCCGTGACCCGCGACTTCGCCGCCAACCGCTACGGCTTCGATGTCGGCGGCGGCCTCGAATATAACTTCTGGGGCAATTGGACGGCGCGGGCCGAATACCGTTATTATGATTTCGGCAGGCTCGGCTTCGCCGACGCAGGCTTCATCGGGCCCCTTTTCGGAACAGTTCCTCCCCTCGTCTCTATCGCTATCCCCAACCATACTACGAGAGAAACCTTGCAGACGGGCCGGTTGGGCCTGACCTATAAGTTCGCTTGGCCGTCCACGCCGGTGGTCGCCAAATACTGAGTAACCCTGCTAGCGCGGCCAGACCCCTCGGTTGGTCCACGCGAATGGCAGGCGGAAACACCGCCCGGCTTGATCGGCCGTGGCGGTGTTTTCGTTTGCGGCTAGGAAACCCGTCTCGCTTAGAATTCTGGCCCGTCTTGCCCGGAAAAAGCCCACAACTTTATCAAGACGTGCCTTGGCGGGCGGGAGTATGATAGGGTTATGGAGCGGATAGGAGCAGCAAGAGGAAAGCGATGAATCCCCGTGTGAAACCCGGAAAACTCCTCAAGGGAGCGACCGGCGACTTCGAGGTCGTCATCGGCATGGAAGTCCATGCCCAGGTCGTTTCGAAATCGAAACTTTTCTCGGGCGCCTCAACCACCTTCGGCAAGGAGCCGAACGCCAATGTCTCCCTTGTCGACGCGGCCATGCCCGGCATGCTTCCGGTCATCAACGAGGAATGCGTGGCGCAGGCGGTGCGCACCGGGCTCGGTCTCAAGGCCAAGATCAACCTGCGCTCGGTGTTCGACCGGAAAAACTATTTCTATCCCGATCTGCCTCAGGGCTACCAGATTTCGCAATATAAGAGTCCCATTGTCGGCGAGGGCACCGTTACGGTCGATATCTCGCCGGAAGAGCAGATTGAAGTTGGGATCGAGCGGCTGCATCTCGAACAGGACGCGGGTAAATCGCTCCACGACCAATCCGCGACGGACTCTTTCGTCGATCTGAACCGGTCGGGCGTGGCCCTCATGGAAATCGTGTCGAAGCCCGACCTGCGCTCCGCCGACGAGGCCAAGGCTTATGTCACGAAGCTGCGCACGATCCTGCGCTATCTTGGCACCTGCGACGGCAACATGGAGCAAGGCTCGCTGCGGGCGGACGTCAATGTCTCGGTGCGCCGCCCCGGCGAACCGCTCGGCACGCGTTGCGAGATCAAGAATGTCAATTCGATCCGCTTCATCGGCCAGGCCATCGAGGCCGAGGCCCGCCGCCAGATCGGGATCATCGAGGATGGCGGGAGCATCGAGCAGGAAACCCGGCTGTTTGACGCCGGCCGCGGCGAAACCCGCTCGATGCGCTCCAAGGAAGAAGCGCATGACTACCGCTATTTTCCCGACCCCGATCTTCTGCCTCTCGAATTCGACCAGGCCTATGTCAATGCCCTCGCGGGCTATCTGCCCGAGCTCCCCGATGCGAAGAAGGCGCGTTTTGTCAGGGATTATGGTTTGCCGCCCTATGACGCGGGCGTCCTCGTCGCCGACAAGGAGACCGCGGATTATTTTGAAGCCGCGGTTCAGCATGGGGGATTAAGCCGCGATGCCAAGCTCGTCGCCAATTGGATCAATGGCGACGTGGCCGCCTTCGCCAATTCGCAAGGGCTGTCGATTCCACAGGCGCACATCAAGCCAAGCCAGGTCGCAACGATCGTCGACCTCATCAGCGAGGGGACCATCTCCGGCAAGATCGCCAAGGACGTTCTGGCCATCATCATCGCCGAAGACAAGGATGGCGATCCGCGCGCCATCGTCAAGACGCGTGGCCTCACGCAAGTCACCGATCAAGGCGCGATCGCGGCCGCCGTCGATGCCATTATCGCCGCCAATCCGGACAAGGTTGCGCAAGCACAGGCGAAGCCTTCAATGCTCGGCTGGTTTGTCGGCCAGGTGATGAAAGAGACGGGCGGCAAGGCCAATCCGCAAACCGTCAACGAGCTCTTGAAAGCCAAACTTGGGCTCTGAATCAGAGCCGCGAATCACCGATTGATTCGCGGTGATTCGCGCG
>DATJLX010000165.1:0-6621 GCA_035509135.1 Methylocella sp. | reverse complement strand
GGCCGCGACAGGATGATCCGCTCGACCGCTCCTTGTTCCAGCAAAAGGACCGCAAAGCCGACGGCGAGCCAGGTCTTGCCGGTGCCAGCCGGGCCTTCGGCGAAAACCAGCTCATGGCGTTTCATCGCGCGGAGATAGAGGTCCTGCGCGGTGTTGCGGGCGCGGACCGTCCCGCGGCGGCGGGTGCCGATCTGCTCGAAAACGGCGCGTCCGGCGTCGTCTTCCTTCGGAAACAGCGTGCCTTGCATCGCACCTTCCTCGATCGCGCCATCGACATCGCCGAGGCCGACCGGCTGGCCGAGCGCAACCCGCGCGTAAAGATTTTCCAAAACCAGCCGCGCATGTTCACAGGCTTCCATCTTGCCCTTGATCGTCACATGATTGCCATTCGCATTGGCGATCACGCCGAGCCTGCGTTCGATCTTCGCAAGGTTCTGATCATATTGCCCGAAGACAAGCGAGGCATGGCGATTGTCGTCGAATGCCAGGGTGATCTCGGCCGCGCCATTGTCGCCTGGAGGAGGCGTAAGGTCACGCGGCGCAAACGGGCCTGAACGATCCGATGGTTTCAACGCGGCGCCTCTTGCGCAGGCTCTTCGGGCAAAAGCCGTCCAAAGAGCGAATTGCCGCCTGAAGAGACGATCTCGACGCGAACGATCTCGCCGATGCGATCGAGGCCGCCTTCCATAAGAACCGGTTGCAGATAGGCGGATTTGCCGGCGATCTGGCCCGCGTGGCGGCCGGGTTTTTCAATGAGCACATCAAGCACCCGTCCGACCATCTGGCGGTTGAACGCGTGCCGTTGCCGGTCGAGCAGATCCTGCAGCCGCAGCAGCCGTTTCGCCTTCACGGCGTCCGGGATCTGGTTTCGCAGCGCCGCCGCCGGGGTGCCGGGACGGGCTGAATATTTGAACGAGAAGGCATTCGCGAAGCCGATCTTTTCGATCAAATCCAAGGTTGCGACGAAATCTTCGTCCGTCTCGCCGGGAAAGCCGACAATGAAATCGGAAGACAAGGCGATATCCGGCCGCGCTGCCCTGATGTCCGCGACGAGCGCGATGTAATCGGCGCGATTGTGCTTGCGGTTCATCGCGGCGAGGATTGAATCCGAGCCGGATTGGACCGGCAAATGCAGGAAGGGCATCAGATGGGGCTGATCGCGATGCGCCTTGATGAGACTTTCATCCATGTCGCCTGGATGGCTTGTCGTATAGCGGATGCGGGCGATGCCGGGCACTTCGGCCAGTCTTGCCGTCAGCAAGGCCAGCGAAGCGGCGCCGCCGTCTGGCGTCTCTCCATGATAGGCATTGACGTTTTGGCCAATGATGCACACTTCGCGGACTCCCGCGGCGGCAAGCCTCGCGACCTCGGCGGCAATCTCCTCGACCGGCCGCGAGACCTCGGCGCCCCGTGTATAGGGGACCACGCAGAAGGTGCAAAATTTGTCGCAGCCTTCCTGCGCCGTCACGAAGGCGGCGACCCCACGTTTGCGGATTTGCCGCAAGCCCGGCGCGGCGAGGTGATCAAACTTGCTTTCGGCGGGAAAATCCGTGTCGAGAACCGCGCGCGACGACTCGGCGCGGCGCAAAAGCGCCGGCAGGCGGTGATAGCTTTGCGGGCCGACGACGACATCCACCGCCCTTTGACGTCGGAAGATTTCCTCCCCTTCGGCCTGGGCGACGCAGCCAGCAACCACGATTCGGGTTTCCCGTCCCGCCCTGGCGCGGGCGGCTTTTAGCACGCGAAGCTTGCCCAATTCGGAAAAGACCTTTTCGCTGGCGCGCTCCCTTATGTGGCAGGTGTTCAAGATCACAAGATCGGCCTCTTCCAAGACCGCAGTCTCGGCATAGCCTTCCGGCGCGAGGAGATCAGCCATCCTCTGCGCATCATAGACATTCATCTGACAGCCGTAAGACTTCACAAACAGCCGGCGGGGGGATTTGGCCTGGCTGGGCTGAGCCTCCCCCGAAGCCTCCCAAAGAGCACGCGCTTGATCGAAACCGGACATCGTCTCCCATGGTCCACGAGGCGCCAGCCTCTCATGATCCGTCCAATTCAGCTTTATTCCTGGACCGAAAACGCGTCCAGAAGCCGGTATTGTCCAAAGAAACCGTTCTTAAGGCAGGCCCCTCCGGCACGCGGTACATTATAGCAGGTCACGCCGCATAACGAGAGCCGTCGCCATTTCGGTTCCGGCGGTGCGATAATAGGCTTTGCGCTCGCCGACCTGCTCGAACCCGAAATGCGCATAAAGCGCGCGCGCCGGAGCATTGTCGACATCGACTTCGAGAAACAAGCGGCTCACCCGGACGGCGGCCAGCCCATGCAAATGGGGTCCCAGAAGATTCCTGGCAATCCCCTGGCGGCGCCACTCCGGCGCCACCGCGATCGTCAGGATTTCCGCCTCGTCGGCAACGATTCGGGACAGGACAAAGCCCGCCAAATGTTCCTCCCTGGCATCGATGGCGCCGTCGGCGAAGGTCCCCGGCGCGACAAAAAGCTGTTCGAAATCGGCCTCCTGCCAGGGATAGGCAAAGCTCGTCGCATGAATGGCGGCACATTCCACGCTGCGCTCCGCGCCGATTGGGCGGATGCAAGGCGAAGCTTTGCCCGGCCAGGTGAGCATGAGGAGTCACGGAGGTGCTGGTTGAAATTGTGCCGGTTCAAGCGGCTTGGCGTCGGGCGCCTTCAAATAAAGCGGCCGCGGCGGCGCGAGGTCCGGATCGGCTAGAAGTCCAAGCTTGGCGACAAAAACAATGTCCAATCCGATTGCTTCGCGAGCGGCCTCGATCTGCGTTCCGGCCGCCGAAGCCTCGATCGCGAGCAGCGCAGCCCCAGATCCCGCGATCCGAACCGGACCGGCCCCGAGCGAGCGCACCGCCTCGCGAGGCGCCAGGATCCGGGGCAGTGAAGCCGCCCTTCCATCCGGTCCAAAAGCCGCAAAATACACCTTGCCGCGCCGCGCATCGATCGCCACGCCGACGAGACCCGGTTTCTGTTCGAGGATCAAGGGCGCGGCGAGGGCCGCAAATGTCGAGACCCCGATGACCGGAACCTTGCAGGCGACCCCGATCGCCCGCGCTGCGGCGATGCCGACGCGCAGCCCCGTGAAGGAGCCAGGACCGACGGTCACCGCCACCCGGTCAAGCGATGCAAAGCCCCCTTCGACCCTGGCCATGACCCGGTCGATCAATGGCAAAAGCGCCTCGGCATGGCCCCGTTCCATGGCCATGGTCTCAATCGATTCCGGACTTTCGGCGCCCTCGTCGAGGACGCAGGCCGCAATGGCGGGAAGCGCGGTGTCGATGGCGAGGATCCTCATGCGCGAAAACTCACGCGGCGCGCAGCGCCCCGCCGAGGCCGTGCCGCCGCGACCCGCCAATCAGATTTGTTCGACCGCTTGCACATCCGGGACGAAATGTTTGAGCAAATTCTGGATACCATTGCGCAGGGTCGCGGTCGAGGATGGACAGCCCGAGCACGACCCCTTCATGGCGACATAGACAGTGCCATCCCGGAAACCGCGGAATCTGATGTCGCCACCATCGTTTGCAACCGCCGGACGGATATGCGTTTCAATCAGTTTCTTGATCTCGGCAACCGTATCGGCATCGCCGGCGGCGAAGAATTCCTCGCTGTCGGCTTGGCCGTCCGCCGCATGACCGGTTTCGCTGTTCAGCAACGGCTCACCCGATAGAAAATGCTCCATGATGGCACCGAGAACGACCGGTTTGAGCTGTTGCCAGTCGCCGCCCGATTGCGTCACCGAAATAAAGTTGGAGCCAAAAAAAACGCCACTGATGCCGCCGATCGAAAACAGCGCCTGCGCGAGAGGCGACTGGTTGGCGCCCTCCTCGTTCCGGATGTCCAAGGTGCCGAATGTCATGACGGGGCGGCCGGGTAAAAATTTCAAAGTGGCGGGATTCGGGGTGATTTCGGTCTCGATGAACATGCAAATCTCCAAAACGTCCGGTTCAAGGCCGGAGCCGGATAGACGAAATTACTCTAAAATATGATGATGACGCCGCCAAGGGGCAAGCGAGGCGCTCGCCCTTCGAAATTTTGCCTAAGCTGACTGTGGGGGATGGCTTGGCGGAAACCAAACCCTATATGAAAAATCTAAACTATTGATTGCGCATCAGCTTTGCCGCAATCAGGCGGGCCGAACCGGGGTTCAGTCGGAATTAGGCTTGCAGCGCAAAAAACGGCAGACCCAGCGCGAAGTCGCCCCCGGACAGGGAACCAGCCCAGCCAAGCGATCGTTTAGCAAAAAAGAAGGCAGCCGGATCGAAGCGGTATCAAAAAAAGCCGGTGGCGATAGGGGGCGGCGCGATCCTGGGAAGCCCGGCCATGGCTTACGGGGGGAGCGAGGGCTCTCTGCTTCTCCGGCGGCCTCGAAGCTTGGACGCAACAGGCGAGAATAGCGGGCGTGAATCATGGCTCAATTCGCTGAGGTAGGCCGGCCTCTCCTCGCAGCGGCAATGGATGCGCCTTATCTTGGACGCGAGGAGGAGCATGCTCTGGCCTTGCGCTGGAAAAATCAGGACGACGAAAAGGCCATGCACGAGCTCACCCGGGCGCATATGCGTCTCGTGATCGCGCTTGCGGTGCGTTTTCGCCATTACGGCTTGTCGCTCGCCGACCTGATCCAGGAAGGTCATATTGGGCTCTTGGAAGCGGCCGCGCGTTTCGAGCCGGACCGCGACGTCCGTTTTTCAACTTATGCGACTTGGTGGATTCGGGCCGCCATGCAGAATTATGTCCTGCATAATTGGTCGATTGTGCGGGGCGGCACAAGTTCGGCGCAAAAAGCGCTTTTTTTCAATCTCCGGAGGATCCGCGCGAAACTGGCACAGGGAGGCGACGGACCGGATTCAGCGGATGTTTTCGCGCATATCGCGACGGCGCTCGGGGTGCCCCGCTCGGATGTCGAATTCATGGATGCCCGTCTGTCTGGACCCGATCTGTCCTTGAATGCGACATTTGGAGACAGCGAAACCTCCGGCGGCTCGGAGCGGATAGCGATGCTGGTCGATGACAAGCCGCGCCCTGACGAGGCAGTGGGTCTTGCCCTCGACACCGACCGGCGGACGGCATGGCTGAACGAGGCCCTGACCGCCCTTTCCGAACGCGAGCGCCGGATCGTCCGCGAACGCCGTCTCGCCGAGGAAGCGGTGACGCTCGAGGCCTTGGGTGATCGTCTCGGCATCTCGAAAGAGCGTGTCCGCCAGATCGAGAGCCGGGCCATGGAAAAACTGCGTGTGGCGCTCACCAAGCGCCACATGGAAAATGCCGCGGAAGTCATGATTTGACGCGCGGCTCTTGATGACGGCGGGCTGCGAGACGATTTTTCTGAAAAATTCCTCCCAAAAGCCAGTTTTCCCCAAGACTTTCGGCCTCTGCCACGGTTTGCTGTCCGAGAATCGGCCAAAGCGTGAAGAAGTGGCTTAAGTTAAGGAGGCGAATCAGTGATGGATGGAAGGTCTCGAACGATCCCAGAGCTGCTTCATGCGGCCCCGGCCGGACTTATTTGAGGCAAGTCCGGCTCTAATCGCGGGCCGGATCGCTGCCAACCGCTTGACGGAGCGCGATGGTTGGGGTTCCGTGATGTCAAGCTCGTTTCAGTCATGCGAGCCGGAGGCAATTTTTCGCCGATTGGGGCTCGCACACCACACATCATATGGAGTGAATTGAATGACAACCACAGGGAAAAAGACGCAAGCCACGCCCGCCAAAAGCGCGCCCGCCGCAAAAAAAGCCAAGCCCGCCGTCGCGAGTGCCTTCGCCAAGCCCTTGCAGCCTTCGAAGGAACTCGCTGCCGTAGTCGGATCCGACCCTTTGCCGCGAACCGAGGTGGTCAGCAAAGTGTGGACCTACATTAAGAAACATAAGCTGCAAAACGAAGCCAACAAGCGGGAAATTCTGGCTGATGACAAGCTCGCCGCGGTGTTTGGCAAAAGCAAAGTGACAATGTTCGAGATGAACAAATTCCTTGCCCAGCATCTTAAGTGAAGGACCTTGTCTTCATATGATGGATGGCAAGCGGATTGAAAAAATTCGAAGGTGACACTCACGAGCAAATAGGAGTCTTGGCTTCCTAGCGGGGTTTCGGAGTTTCAGCGCGAATGCGTTGGCGAGGCTCGACTTGGCAGGCAGGCCGCCGGAGCGCGGATCGGCGGCGCCGCCATCGAGACACGGCAGGCTGCGGGGAAGCAGTGGTGCCAGTCTGGTGGCTGGCTGCGGAAGCGGTGAAAGCCCATTCAAAGCGGGAGAAACGCGGGCTTTCCTCATTCGGCCCCCGGAACACCCCCTTAAGGAAGGCAATCGCAGCGGGAATGGGGCGCTGCGGCCCTTCCGCCTGATCTCTGGAATCAAAGCTTCGGCTTTTCCGGCAAGAGAGAGGGAAGACGTTTTATTGGCTCTTCCAAGACCGGCCCTGTTCACCGACGATCAGCGCATCGCCTTGCCGCAGATCGCCCGTGACAATTTCGGTGTAGGTGCCGTCGTCGAGACCGGGCTCGAAGGGGATTGCGATCGGCTTCCCATCCCGCAGAACCCAAAGCCGGGATGCGCCCTCGGGCAGGGATCCCGGATCCCCCTTGAGACCGCTCGGTGAATAGC